>CANRBB010000046.1 GCA_947628745.1 uncultured Bacilli bacterium
ATTTAAAAATCTCTCAAATCCTTATAAACAAAGGGTTTGGGAGATTTTACTCTTTCAAAACTGATAAATTCAGGATTATAGTATAGCACATAAACAAAAATTTTAAAGATTTTTTTTAATTAATTTCAAATATTTGTGAAAAATTGTCAACAGTATAATTAGAATCTCCGTAGATTAGTGCTATCACTTCTCCATCTTGTACTCTATCCATCACTTGTTTTTTTAACACCACACCAACACTATGATTAATATTATCTGTTAACTCTTTGCGCCCAGCTCCTAAATTTAATGACAACTTACCAATTTCAATAGCACTAATTTTTCCTAAAATGCCTGTCTTATTTGCTCTAATCTCAGTTACTTCATCACTAATTTTAAGAAGATTTACATCTCCCCCTTGATTATTAATTATCTCTAAAAACTTTTGATATGCCTTACCATTTAATAAAACCTCTTCCACCTGTTCTTTAGCTTTATCAACTCCTATTCCGTGAGCCATACTTATCATATTACTAGCTAATTCTACACACACATCTTTTAAATGTCCTTTTTTATTATCTTTTAAGACTTCAATAGCTTCAATAACTTCTAAACTATTACCTATATTATAACCAAGAGGTACATTCATATCTGATAAAATATATCTTACTTCCTTGTGATATGTTTCTCCTATTTTTTGCATTAATTGAGCTAACTTTAAGGCATCATCATAGTCATTTATTAAAGCCCCATTACCATATTTAACATCCAACATTATCTTGTCAGCGCCTGATGCTATTTTTTTACTCATGATACTAACAGCTATTAACGGTATTGAAGAAACTGTTGCAGTCACATCACGAAGTGCATAAACTTTTTTATCTAACAAACAGATATCTTTAGTTTGTGATGTAATAACGGCCCCTACTTTTTTAACATTCTCATATATTTCTTTATCGCTTAAATCTGTTTTAAAATCTGGAATAGACTCCAATTTATCGATTGTTCCCCCCGTATATCCCAATCCTCTACCACTCATCTTAACTACCGAAACTCCACAACAAGCAACAATAGGTACCACAATTAATGTAGTCTTATCGCCTATCCCCCCCGTAGAATGTTTGTCCACAATTACAGTATTTAAACTAGACCAATCTAATATCTCACCACTATCTATAAATATCTTAGTAAGATCAAAAACTTCTCTTTCACTCATTCCTTGTATACAAATCGCCATAAGTAAACTACTCATTTGATAATCTTTAACCTTACCTTCCAAATAACCATTAAAAACACATTCTAATTCTTCTTTTGTTAACTCCAAACCCAATCTTTTTTTATCTATAATATCTACTATCATACTAACTACACATTCCTTTCACTTTGTTCAAGGCATATAGCAACGAAAACAAATGTTTTCAGACTAATTCCTTCCTAAATAAATCTGTATCTACTATCGTAAAACCTCTTTTACCATATAAAGCTCTAGCACTACATCTTTTCTTATTAGAAGTTAATTCTAAATAACCAATATTATCTTCCTTCGCATATTTTTCTAACTTTTTCATCAATTCTGTTCCAATATGCATACCCCTATAATTACTATCTACACAAACATCATCTATTTTATAAAAGTATTTTTCTTTAAAATCATTATATATTTTAGTTACAAATAAGTGAGCAACAACTTTATTATCTATAATTCCTACTAAACTATACTTATCATTTGTTTTTACAATATTTTTTAAATTGTGTCCAAAGTTATCACTTATTAGTTTATTTACCCCATCTAAATCTTTATCTTCTGCTTTTCTATATATTATTTCCATTCTAATACACGCTCCCTCGCTTCACATATCCAATATCATAATAACAAAATATTTAGTTGGTGTAAATAAAGGAACAAAATGATTTATAAAATAAAAAATAAACTTAGTCCTTACCAGTTTACTCAGTTTATTTTCTTTTTTAATAATTCTACAAATCTTTTAGGATCTTCTACTAATAGTTTATAAATATTTTCATCTTTTCTAATTTCTTTTATAAAGGTGATTTCTTCTACTGACATATAAATTCCATAATGAACAGTATTGTCTGCCACTTCATAACTATCATTACCTAATAAATAATTAATATCTACATTAAAAGTTTCTGCAAGAACTTTTAGAGTTTCAAGAGTAGGTGTTCTTGTTCCATTTTCATAGCAACAAATACTAACCTTAGTAATATTTATTAGGTCTCCGAGTTGTTGCTGTGTGAGATTATTCTTTTTACGCAATTCTCTAATACGCTTACCTAATAACATCATACCACCTCTATTACTAGTATTTTCACCATAATTATAAAGATTCATACGACGTAATTGTTCAAAGTTAACTAATTGTAACTTTTCGCTACTGTTATACTACTTCTTTTGGCTCATCTTCTCCATCTTTTTCTTTTTTTGAAGATAAAAATGTAACTTTTTCTGCCACTACTTGAAGTACAGTTTTCAAACTTTTGTTTTCTTGCTCAGTTGTTCTCGACTCTATTCTCCCTTTTATACCAAGTATGTCACCTTTTTTACAATATTGAGCAGTATTGGTTGCTATATTATTCCATAAAATGCATTCTACAAAATCTGTCTCATATAAACCATCCCTATTTTTAAAACTACGGGGAATAGCTAAAGTAATAAATGAATATTTATGATTATTATCTGTCTCTTTCATTTCAACATCTCTAACCAGTCTACCAACTAAAACTACTTGATTTAACATAAAATCCCTCCTTTCGCCAGCTATTTTACTAATAATTAACTATTAGTCAAAAACCACTTTTAGCCATATTTACTGTATTTTTAATCCAAAAAAACAAATTTCCCCAAAGGAAATTTGTCTATTTCTGCCTCTTTTTCAAGTCAATTTTCAAATTTATAAATTTCTTTTAATTAATTGATTTAACTCCACAGCATACTCCATTGGTAACTCTTGCCTAAATCTATCCAAGAAGCCCAAAATTATTAACTCAGTAGCTCTTTCTTTTGATATACCTCGTGACATCATATAGAACAGATTATCCTCATTAATTTTAGAAACAGTTGCCTCGTGTTCAATATTACTACTCTCATTCTCACACACATTAATCGGAATAGTATCACTTTTCGAAAATTCATCTAAAATTAACGTATCACATTTTACCATAGCACTAGAGTTAACAGCACTTTCTAAAATTCTAACTTTACCTCTATAAGTACTATTACCTCCACTTTGAGCAATACTTTTTGAAATAATATTACTTGTTGTATTTTTTCCTATATGAATCATTCTAGCTCCACTATCTTGCTCCTGTGTGTTTGTCGCCACACTAATAGTTATACATGTTCCCTTAGAATTATCTCCTTCTAATACACAACAAGGATATTTCATAGTAAGTCTTGAACCAATATTACCATCAATCCATTCCATAATTCCATTTTCCGAAACTTTAGCTCTTTTAGTAACTAAATTATATACATTATTAGCCCAATTCTGAATAGTACTATACCTACAACTACTATTTTTACCAACATATATCTCAACCACCGCTGCATGCAAAGAAGAATCACTGTAAGTAGGTGCCGTACATCCCTCTACATAATGTAGATGACTATTATCATCAACTATAATTAATGTCCTTTCAAATTGTCCCATATTACGACTATTAATTCTAAAATAACTTTGTAAAGGTCTATCTAAAGTAGTATTAGGCGGAATATATATAAAACTACCTCCACTAAACACAGCCCCATTTAAAGCTGCAAATTTATTTTCATTATTTGAAACAATTTTTCCAAAATATTTTTTCACGATTTCAGGATACTTTTTTATCGCAATATCTATTGAAGTAAAAATCACATTTTTCTTTTCTAATTCATCCAACATATTATGATAAATAACTTCACTTTCATATTGTACACCCATACCATCTAAATGTTTTTCACTCTCTAATACACCTAAGTTATCTAACTCTTTTTTTACATTAGTATCTATCTCATC
Organism: uncultured Bacilli bacterium; assembly: GCA_947628745.1. Classification (GTDB taxonomy): domain Bacteria; phylum Bacillota_I; class Bacilli_A; order RF39; family UBA660; genus CAG-417. Next base: position 3,996 of record CANRBB010000046.1, read on the forward strand.
CCAACTATTTTTCATATCTTTATCATTAGCTTTATAATAAATAATTTTATCAAAATCAAGTTCTATTTTGGGACCAAAATCAGGCATACCTAATTTACAAAAATTTTCATAACTTTGTACTCTAAATTCTCTAACCCAATCTTCTTCTTGCTTTAACCTAGATATTTCTAAAACATTATTTTTATTTAATCCAACAATCTCCATTTAGACCTCATCTAACCTATTTAACATTTTAACAATTGCATCTCTTGGTAACAAAGCACATTTTTTCCTATTGGGTTGCTTATATATCTCATCAAATACAACTAATTCCCCCAACAATCCTCTCTCATATGGTTTTTCTTCTATCATATTATCATAATTTTGTAATATTTTTCTAGCTTCATTAACACTTTTGCCTACTAACATCTTTATCATAATAGACGTAGCACTAGTTGAGATAGCGCATGCTTCACCATCAAATCTAATATCTTCTATCACATCATTACTCACTTTGATTTCTATATCTAAGTTATCAATACAAGACTCATTATTAGTATTTTCCCTAACATAATGTGGATCATTTAAAAGTCCCTTATTCATTGGATTCTGATAATTATCTAATATTATTTCTCTTCTTAATTCTTTATCCTCTAGTATTTCCATAATTCATATCACCTCTTATATTACTATTTTAAATATATCTTTACTATTTTTTAGCACTTCTATTAGTTTATCCATTTCTTCCTTAGTATTATATAAATAAATACTAATTCTACAAGTATTCTTAATATTTAATTCATCTTTTAACATCTTTGCACAATGATTACCTGCTCTAATTGAGATATTATAATGATTTAAATATATGGATGTATCTTGACTAAATACTTTTTCTATATTAAATATAACTATACCACTTTCGCTATTTTTATTATATAAAATAATATTATCTATTTTTTCAAGTTCACTTACTAAATATCTTTTTAATTCCAATTCGTGTTGATGAATCTGTTCTACGCCTATTTTATTTATATAGCAAATCGCTTCTTTTAAGCCAATTACTTCGGCAATAGGTGGTGTTCCTGCTTCAAATTTGAGAGGTGCTTTCTTTAACTCGTAGCTTAAGTCATCTTCAAAGAACTGATTCATTCCTCCTCCATACTGCATGGGATCCATTTCTTCCAATAAGTCATACTTTCCATATAATACCCCAACCCCTGTCGGACCCATCATTTTATGTCCTGAAAAAGCTAAAAATGATACTTTATCTTTAACAACATCTATTGGTATATGACTTACTGCTTGGGATGCATCAACTACAAAATAAATTTTATTTGCTTCACATATTTTTCCAATTTCTTCAATAGGTCTAATATCACCTACTACATTACTAACATAAGCCATCGCAATAACCTTAGTCTTAGGCGTAATTGACTTTATTACATTAGAGACATTTATCTCATAATCTTCTCCTAAAGGAATATATTTAATTTTCAAATCCTTTTCCTTAGCTAATACCATATATGGTAAAACGTTACTAGCATGCTCACCCTTATTAATAAGTATCTCATCCCCTGGTTTTAAAACTTTCTTCAAAAAACCAAAGGCTACCATATTAAGAGATTCTGTACTTCCCTTAGTAAAAACGATTTCATTTTCGCTAGAAGCATTAATAAAATTCCTAACCACTTCCCTAGTAGAATCATACTCATAATTAGTCCTAACCGCTGCATCATAATCTCCCCTATGAATATTAGATGTATACTTAGTATAATAATCAACCATCTTCTCTACCACACAATTAGGCTTTAACGTCGTAGCACTATTATCCAAATATATATTATCGCTCTGTTGCAACATCAAAAAATCTTCTCGATTCATACATTCACCTCCCCATTATATATTTTCAATATTTACCATAAAATCTTCTACTTTTTCTTTATCTATATCAGTAGGTACCAAAAAACTTTTTATTAATAAGGAATAACTTTTTTCTCTACTTATGCCTCTACTCATCAAATAAAACAAAACATCATCACTAAATTTACCAATATAAGCTGCATGAGAGCTTGATACATCAAAATAGTCAATCAATAAGTTTGGACATATCATACTCTTTCCATTACTCATATTAATAATTCTATTTTCTTGATTACAACTACATCCCAAAATATTTTTAGGTACAACACCACTAACTTCAAACCTTAAAGACTTATCCAAAACATTTACCCCATGATTATAAACATTACTATAAGTATTACTACTATTATGATTAATTACTATTTTTAATACATTATCTTGATAATTTACAACACTATAATAATATTTAACTTCTGAGTTTTTCCCATTTAGATTTATTTGTATATCATTAGATATATCTACCCCCAAATGATAAACTGTTAATTTACAGTCTTCTAAAACATTAATGATAGTTTTTCCCTCTCCAAATAAATATAAAGTAACATCTTTATTTTTTTCTATATCAAGATAATTCTCATTTTGAAGAATTATACTGTCATTATCTACTATTATTTTATGCATTTAAACCAGCTTCTTCTATATTATTTATACTACCATAACCATCTTTTTCAATCTGTAAAGCAAGACTCATATCACCTGTCCTAACTATCGTACCATCTTTTATTATATGCACAAAATTAGGTTTGATATAATCCAAAATTCTCGGATAATGTGTAATTATTAAAACAGAGGTATCTGTATTATCTTTTAAATATTCATTAATATTTTCACACACAACTTTAAGACTATCTACATCAAGACCACTATCAAGTTCATCAAGAATTATCAATTTCGGCTTGAGTATTCTTAACTGTAATACTTCATTTTTCTTTTTTTCTCCTCCAGAAAAACCTTGATTTAAAGATCTATGAAAAATACTTTGATTTAATTTTAATTTACCAAGTAATTCATTTAATTCTTTAATAAAACTATATAAATCAACTTTTTCTTTAGTCTTTTCATTAACTGCTGTCTTTAAAAACTCGCTATTATTTAAGCCCTCTATTGTAATAGGATCTTGCATCGCCAAAAAAATTCCAAAGCGTGCACGCTCATCAGTAGTTAAATTTTTGATACTTTGTCCATTAAATAATATATCACCACCAACTACTTCATACTTATAATGACCAAGTATTACTTTAGACAACGTACTTTTCCCGGTACCATTAGGTCCCATGATAGCGTGTATTTCACCAGCTTTAATATTTAAAGATAATTTATTTAAAATTTTTTTACCATCTTCTTTTACAATAACATCTAAGTCTTCAATATCTAACATATTGCACCTCTTTTCATTATCTATAAATTACACCAATCTATAAGACTTTTTTGTAGAATTTAGAAACAACAATATTTTAACACTTTTCCACAAGAAAAAAAAGAGTAAACCTAAGCTACCCTTTTATACTGTGGTTCCTGATCATCCACATCTATAATTTCCCTAAACCCGCCTAAAATTTGTTGTAGTGTCGCTCTCAAGCGATCATTTTCAGCGCTCAATTTATTATTAGTATCACTTAAAGAATTATTTTCTTCTGCTAAATTAGAATTTTTCCTATCCAAGTTCGCAACTCTCTCTTCTAAAACGCTTACCTTTTGATCTTTTAATTCTGATGCCTCTTTTAGTCTAGCTATATCTCCATCTGCTGAAGATAAACGATTTTCCAAATCTGTAACTTTAGCTTCACTAGCAGCTAATGCACTTTCTGCTCTATCAAGTTTTTGTTTAACAGCACCTACTATTCTTGGCACTTCTGCAAAAGAATCTAGGCTATCATTTTTCTCATATTTTGCACCTTTTTTAGACTCATCAAAGGAAAAACGATCAACTTTTTCGTCAAAAACTTTCTTAGGCTCATTACCTTTATTATCTAAATCAACATTCTTCAAAGAATCAAAACTATTAATATTATCACCGGTACTATCTTCTTTAGAAGTATCGAAGATACTTTTACTACTTTGTGTATCAGACTTCTCAAAATCAAATGGTTTAATTGAAACTTCATTCTCTTTCAAGTTATCACCCTCATTATTTATCATTTTTGGAGCATCTTCTTTCGCAGCTTCTGGAACATCTGTAATCAAACTATCAAAGTGTTTATCTTCCATTTTTGTAAATATACCAGCTGGTACTTCCAAAAATTTTGGTTGCTCACTTTGTTGCTCACTTTTTACATTAGTCTCATCTGCAGAAGAAACTAAAGAAACATTATCTTTTTTAGTGCTCTCTTTAATAGTAATAACAGAATCTAACATATTATTCGTATGAGCATAAATTCCATCTTTTGAAACACCAACAAAACTTACATCGCTACAAATTTTTTCACTCTTAATATTATTTGAATCAGTTTTATCAATTTTATAAACATCATACTTTGCATAAAAATCACTGCAAACAAAGTCTAATTCTTCGCTAGAAGCTACATCTTTTATTCTTTTCTTTATATCATTTGCTAAAGAGGCATTATCTTGAGCTTTAATAGGATCTTTACGTGCTTCGCTATCCATAGTATTAGGTACACTACACGCAAAATAATCTTCACTAATCTTCTTAATATCCGTATAAATCATAGGTATTAATAAATCTCCTGTTAAAGACATTACACCCATCTTATCATCACTAATACGTCCCAAAGCTTTCAAAACATTAAGTGTTACCGGATAAAGAGGTGCTTCCATCTCATTTCCATACACAACATATAAAGGTTTATCCTGTGTCTCTGGCCCATCTTTTCTATTAACAGAAGGTCTTACAAATACAACAACTGTACTTGGATAACCATCTTGACTGACATTTCCTCTAGCAAATGATATGTTTTTACTAACATCTCCTGAAATATTTTTATTTGACTCATTCATCTTAGCCACCACCTATTATCTAAATAATAACACAGTTCTTTTTTATAAACAACTAAAAATTTAAATTTTATTGAAAAA
>CANRBB010000047.1 GCA_947628745.1 uncultured Bacilli bacterium
CCTCCCCATAAAAACTAATCATATTTTATCATATATATATGAATTTATCAATCACAGAAAGAGAAAATTTAATTAATTTTCTCCTCTATTCTCAACAATTGATTATATTTACACATCCTGTCTGTTCTCGACATTGAACCAGTCTTAATCTGACCTAAATTAAGTCCCACAGCAAGATCAGCAATAATAGTTTCCTCAGTCTCGCCACTTCTATGAGAAATAATAGTTTTATAACCATTCTTCTTAGCTAATTCTATCGTTTCCATGGTTTCCGTAATAGTTCCAATTTGATTAACTTTAAGTAGTATTGCATTACCACTTTTATTATTTATACCTTTTTGTAAACATTCTTTATTAGTAACAAATAAATCATCACCTACCAATTGGACTCTGTCACCAAGCCTTTCTGTTATTTTTCTAAAGCCCTCCCAGTCATTTTCATCTACCGGATCTTCAATCGAAACAATAGGATATAAGTTAACCAATTCCTCATATAAATCGATTAATTGATCAGTAGTCAGTTGTTTTCCCTCAATCACATAATATCCATCATGATATAATTCACTGGCAGCTACATCAATAGCTATTTTTACATCACTTCCAGGCTCATAACCAGCTTTTTTTATAGCCTCTATTATTAAATCAAAGCCTTCCCTATTAGACGATAAATTAGGAGCAAAGCCACCTTCATCCCCAACACCAGTAAAATAACCGTTGTCATTTAACACTTTCTTTAAACTATGAAAAACTTCTGCCCCAACTCTTACTCTTTCATGAATATTATCTCTTTGTGGAATTATCATAAATTCTTGAAAATCAACATTATTGTCTGCATGAGCTCCACCATTTAAAATATTCATCATTGGAACCGGTAAAACTCTTCCATCACCAACATATTCATATAGATCTTTACCTTGATTAATAGCACTAGCTTTTAACGCAGCCATACTTACTCCTAAAATAGCATTAGCCCCTAAATTAGATTTAGTCTTTGTTCCGTCTACTTCTATCATCTTATAGTCAAGAGACTTTTGGTCTTCAACTTCCATACCAATAACTGCATTTTTTAGTACTGTATTAACATTTTTTACAGCTTTCAATACACCTTTTCCATTGTACCTAGCATCATTATCTCTCATTTCAAGAGCTTCTCTTTCTCCCGTTGAAGCACCACTAGGTACACTAGCACGACCCATTACTCCATTCTCTAAAATAACATCAACCTCAACAGTTGGGTTTCCCCTTGAATCCAAAATTTCACGACCAATAACATTTTTAATCTTCATTTTTTAACTCCTTTACATAATCTTTAAATTCCTGTCCCCTAGTTTCACAATCTTTATATTGATCCCAAGAAGCAGTAGCAGGACTTAATAATACTACATCGCCTTCATTAGAACATTCCAATAAAGGTGCCAAACCATCTTTCATATACTCATAGCACAATGTTTTTATACCTATACTATCTCCATATTTTTTTATTCTATCTCTACATTCACCAATAGCTAATATGGCTTTAACATTTCCCATATAAGGTGTCAAATCTTCTAAAACCTGATATCTTTCAAGTCCACCTAAAATAAGTAAAACTGGTTCTTTAAAAGAAGATAGAGCAATCTGTGTACATTTTATATTTGTGGCTTCTGTATCATTATAAAATTTTACCCCCCTCACTGTATCAACATACTCTAATCGATGTTCAACACCAGTAAAGCTAGATATTACATCCTCAATAATATCATTATCAACATTAAATTCTTTTGCAACTGCTACCGCACACATACAGTTTTCTACATTATGTAACCCCTGTATTTTAATATTATTAATATCAATTATTTTTTCACCATAATAGTATATTGCTTCATCTTTTAAATAAGTTCCATTAATCTCATTCTTACTTGAAAAATATTTTACTTCACTTTTTATACCAGCAAGATTTTCCATAACATCTTTATTTTCCATATTAATAATAGCCACATCGTCATTATTTTGATTATAAAACATCTTACATTTAACCTTTTTATAGTAATTAAAATCACCAAAAAATTCTAAATGCGCCGGAAACAAATTCGTCATAACTGCTACATTTGGCCTAAATGAAATAAAATTTTCACTCTGCTGAGATGATACTTCCATTACTATTATATCTTCGCTTTTCAAATCATCTAATATACTACAAAAAGGCAAACCAATATTCCCCGCCAAATGTACTTTATCACCAAAAGCCTGCTTCATTATTTTATATGTAAGTGTGGTTGTCGTTGTTTTACCATTAGTACCTGTTATTCCAATTAATTTGACATTTTCTGGCATCAATCTATATGCTAACTCTACCTCATTTAATACTTCAATTCCAAGTTCTCGTGCTTTAATCACATATTTATGTCTAATAGGTACACCTGGATTTTTAACAAGATAATCGAAAGTGTCATCTAACAAATCATCTGGATGTGAGCCAAATACAAAACTGACTCCTAACTTTTTTAATTCTTCCACCTTCTCCAAATCTTGTTTATCCTCATCTTTAGAATCATTTAAGATAACAGTATTACCTCTTTTGATTAAAGTTTTTGCCACTTGATAACCACTTCTTGCAAAACCTAGAATTAATATTTTTTTGCCTTCAAACATAATATCACCACTATCATTATACTACAAATTATATATTTTCAAAACACTAATATTTATGCTATAATGAAGAAGAATTACTAAGTGGGAGGTCTTATATGAAGATTATTACTTTAAAACCAGAAGATTTTGATAATTTTTGTAGTAATCATCGTTACAAAAATTACTATCAAACCTCCGCTTATGGCAAAACTATGTCTGAACAGGGATTTAATATTCATTACCTAGGTATTGTTGACGATCTTAACCATCTGATAGGAGCAACTTTAATAATTTATAAGGAATTATTTATGAATCAAAAAATTGCTTATGCTCCAAGGGGAATTTTGTTTGATTACAATAACTCAGTAAACGTTCAAGAACTTGCCCACAAATTAAAACAAGTATTAGGTAAACAAGGATTTCTAATTCTTAGAATGGATCCCTATATTTTGGCTACGCTTAGAAATAAAAAAGGATTAGTAAGTAACATAAATAACAGTGTTAATATAATAATGTCTAATATTAAACATGCCGGGTTCAAATATAAAGGTAAAAATAATTTTTTTGAAAACGAAAAAGGTAGATTTGAAGCTGTAACATTACTTCAAGGACGAGATATCAAATCTATATATCAAAGTTTTAGTAAACGTACTAGACATAAAATTAATAAGGCTTCAAATTCTGGCATCATGGTCATAAATGATAAAAATAAAAATATTGAACATTTATACAATTTTCTCAATAATAAAACGCCCTCTAGCAAGAATTACTACCAAAATTTAGTAAAAAACTTTGGTGAAAGTGTAAATATATATTATGCAATTTTAGATACCGACTCTTTTGTAATATCTACAAAAAAAATTTATGAGCATGAATTAGAGCACAATGATATCCTAACAAAAAAAATTCAGAGTGAAAACGAACAAATTAATAATAACATAAATAAACATATTTTAAATGCAAAGATGGAGTCAGACAAACTTTTAAATACATATAAAAACCAATTAGTAATGGCTACCAAATTGCTAGAAGAATATCCAAATAATATCATCATTGGAGGTGCACTAACCATTGATTATGACAATATTCGCTATCTAATTATAGACGGTTTTGATAATAAATATAAAAGTTTGTGCTGTAATTATTTAATAAGATGGTTTATCATTCATGAAGCCAAACAACAAAATATTAAGTATTTTAATTTAAACTGCATTTGTGGTGATTTTAAACATCCAAACCCTTTTTCTAATCTAAATGAAAATAAGATGGGATTTGACGGCATACCAACTGAGTACATTGGAGAATTTGATCTTATACTAAACAACTTTAACTATAAAATATATCAAAGTTTTAGCAAAGATAAAAATTACAAGCTTAAAAATGAAAAATGATTTTTATTTAATAATAAAAAGAAATATAATCACTAGAAATTGAGATTTAAAAGTTTCTAATAAAACTAAATCTCAATTTTTTTATGCCCAAGCCATAACTAATTTAGACATTTTTCACGTATAACAAATAAATTTTATATTATTTTAATAATACGCATTTTTAACCTTAAAATATTTCATCGTTTTTAACATCAGCTATTTTATAACTATAAAATATATATTATCCCTTAAATCATTATTTACTATTATATTATTTGATAACATTCTTCCTATATCATATCAGTATATTAAATGGCATTTCATAAAATCAACACGGTAAGTCTCAACATATTCATATCATACAAAAAAGATGACCTTAGCCATCTTTCAAAATCTTCAAAGTTCTACAAACTTTTAATTATTTAATAATTTCACTAACACTACCAGCACCAACAGTACGTCCACCTTCACGGATAGAGAACTTAGTACCTTTTTCGATAGCAATTGGGTGAATTAACTCTACTGTAATATTAACATTATCACCTGGCATTACCATTTCAGTACCCTCAGGTAATTCAATTTCACCAGTAACATCTGTTGTTCTAAAATAGAATTGAGGACGATACTTAGTGAAGAATGGAGTATGACGTCCACCCTCATCTTTAGTTAAAACATATACAGCTGCTTTAAATTGAGTATGTGGAGTAACAGAACCTGGTTTAGCAAGAACCTGACCACGTTCTACTTGTTCACGAGAAATACCACGTAAAAGTACTCCTGCATTATCACCTGCTTCAGCATAGTCTAATTGCTTACGGAACATTTCAATACCAGTAGCAACAGTCTTTTGAGTTTCTCTAATTCCAACTATTTCTACTTCATCATTCAATTTCAATTGTCCACGTTCAACACGTCCTGTAACAACAGTACCACGACCTGTAATTGTGAATACGTCTTCAATACTCATTAAGAATGGTTTATCAACATCACGCTCAGGAGTAGGAATCCATTCATCAACAGCATTCATTAATTCATCGATTTTAGCAACATATTCAGGATCACCTTCAAGAGCTTTCAAAGCAGAACCACGAATAATAGGTGTATCATCTTCATAATCATACTTAGCTAACACATCACGAATTTCCATTTCAACTAAGTCTAGTAATTCAGGATCGTCAACCATATCACATTTATTCATGAATACTACCATTTTTGGTACACCTACTTGGCGTGCAAGTAAGACATGCTCACGAGTTTGAGCCATTGGTCCATCAGTAGCAGCAATAACTAGAATTGCACCATCCATTTGAGCAGCTCCAGTAATCATGTTTTTTACATAATCTGCATGTCCTGGACAATCAACATGAGCATAATGTCTCTTTTCAGTACTATACTCAATATGTGCAGTATTAATAGTAATACCACGTTCTCTTTCTTCAGGCGCCTTATCAATATTTTCAAAGTCAACCTTTTGATTACCAAACTTACCAGCTAAACATTTAGAAATAGCAGCAGTAAGAGTAGTTTTTCCATGATCTACGTGTCCAATTGTACCAATATTAACATGTGGTTTTGAACGATCAAATTTTTCTTTTGCCATAATTTATTTCCTCCCTATAAATTTTTAATTACAACATATATTTTATCTAACTATTAATAATTTTTCAACTGTTTTTAAACAAGTTTTTTAATTTCCACTTTTCTTAATTATTTCTTCAGCTATACCCTTAGGTACTTCCTCATAATGGTCAAAAAACATAACGAAGTTAGCTCTACCTTGAGTATTACTACGCAAAGATGTTGCATAACCGAACATTTCAGAAAGTGGAACCATAGCACTAAGCTTTACAGCACCAAGCTGAGTTTCTTGTCCTAATGGCTTTCCACGTCTACCAGTCAAGTCACCCATTACATTACCAAAATACTCTTCTGGAGTAGTAACATCAACCTTCATAATAGGTTCAAGCAAAACAGGCTGACAATTCTTTTTAGCTTCTTTAAGGGCTAAACTAGCAGCAATCTTAAAAGCCATTTCATTAGAGTCAACATCATGATATGAACCATCAAATAAAGTAGCCTTTACATCAATCATTGGATATCCAGCCAAAATACCAGTTTGCATTGCTTCTTGTAATCCTTTATCAACAACAGGAATATATTCACGAGGAACAACTCCACCTACGATTTCGTCCACAAACTCATAACCTTTATCATGGTTTGGCTCAAACCTAACCCATACGTGACCATATTGACCACGACCACCAGATTGTTTAATATATTTACCTTCACACTCACCAGTAGCTTTAATAGTTTCTCGATATGCAACTTGAGGTCTACCTACATTAGCCTCTACGTTAAATTCACGTTTCATACGATCAACTAAAACGTCCAAATGTAATTCACCCATACCAGCAATTACAGTTTGACCAGTTTCATGATCAGTATGAACCTTAAATGTTGGATCTTCCTCAGCAAGCTTTTGCAAAGCTAAAGCCATTTTATCTTGATCAGCTTTAGATTTAGGTTCAACAGCAAGTTCAATAACTGGATCAGGAACTACTAAACTCTCAAGAATAACTGGGTTTTTTTCATCACATAATGTATCTCCGGTAGTAGCTACTTTCAAACCGACAGCAGCTGCAATATCACCAGTATAAACATCTGTAATTTCCTTACGAGTATTAGCATGCATCAATAGAATACGACCAATACGTTCTTTCTCATCCTTAGTTGAATTTAATACATAACTACCACTACTTAAATGACCAGAATAAATTCTAAAGAATGTTAAACGTCCAACAAATGGATCAGTCATAACTTTAAATGCCAAAGCACTAAACGGTTCACTATCACTAGGGTGTCTAACTACCTCATTACCATCTAAATCTGTTCCTTTAATTGACTCTATATCAATAGGACTAGGTAAATAATCAATAACAGCATCTAATAAAAGTTTTATACCTTTATTTCCTAAAGCTGTTCCACACATAACAGGGAAAAATTCAGCTTTTAGAACCCCTGTTCTGATAGCTTTCTTTAACAACTCATTAGATATTTCTCCACCTTCTAAATAAGCCTCCATTAAGTTATCATCAAATTCAGCAACGGCTTCTATAAGTGCATTCCTTTTCTCAATAGCGATATCTTTCAAGTCCGTAGGGATTTCAATTTCTTCAGCATTTTCTTCTGGCTTGCCATCATAAACATAAGCCTTCATAGTAACTAAATCAATTACACCTTTAAACTCGTCCTCAGCACCAATAGGCCATTCAATAGGAGCTGCATTTACACCTAGTCTTTGACTAATAGTATTTAGACTATACTGAAAATCAGCACCCATCTTGTCCATCTTATTTGCAAAAATAATACGAGGAACCTTAAATTCTGAAGCCTGTCTCCAAACAGTCTCTGTTTGTGGTTCAACCCCAGCTTGCGCATCAATTAATGCCACAGCACCATCTAATACACGCAAACTACGACTAACTTCAATAGTAAAGTCCACATGTCCTGGAGTATCAATAATATTAAAACGGTAACCCTTCCAATAAGCAGTAGTTGCTGCAGATGTAATAGTTATTCCACGTTCTTGCTCCTGAACCATCCAGTCCATTTGACTTTCACCATCATGTGTTTCACCGATTTTATGGATTTTACCAGTATGATATAACACACGTTCCGTTGTTGTTGTTTTACCAGCATCAATATGTGCCATTATACCAATATTTCTAGTATGTTCTAACGATGTATCTCTAGCCATATTTTTTTCCTCCTACCATTTATAATGTGCAAAAGCTTTATTAGCTTCAGCCATTCTGTGAGTATCCTCACGTTTTTTAACTGCTCCACCAGTTCCATTAGCAGCGTCCATAATTTCATTAGCTAAATTTTCAGCCATTCCTTTGCCACCACGTTCACGAGCAAATTTTGTCAACCAGCGAAGAGCTAACGCTTGCCCTCTTGTTGCAGAAACTTCTATTGGAACTTGATAATTAGAACCACCTACACGACGAGATTTAACTTCAACTTCTGGTGTAATGTTTTCCATTGCTTTAGTGAAAACCTCAAGTGGATTACTATCTGTTTTAGCCTTTACTTGTTCAAATGCTTCATAAACTATACTTTGAGCAATACCTTTCTTACCATCTAACATAATTGTATTAATTAACTTAGTAACTAACTTAGAATTATATATTGGATCAGCAAGGACATCTCTTTTAATTGCACGTCTCTTACGCATTTTCTTTTCCTCCCTTCAAAAATTAAAAATTATTACTTACTTTGTTTTTGGTTTTTTAGCACCATACTTACTACGACCTTGCATACGATCTTTAACTCCAGCAGTATCTAGTGTTCCACGAACAACATGATAACGTACACCGATTAAATCTTTAACACGTCCACCACGTACAAGTACAACACTATGCTCTTGTAAATTATGACCAATACCTGGAATATAAGTATCTACTTCTTTTCCATTACTTAAACGTACACGAGCATACTTTCTTAAAGCAGAGTTAGGTTTCTTTGGAGTCTTTGTTCCAACACGTGTACATACTCCACGTTTTTGAGGAGCATTAACATTTGTACTCTTCTTCTTGATTGTATTAAGTCCAACTCTCAATACTGGAGACTTACTTTTACGAACTTTATCCTTACGTTTTGTTCTAATTAATTGGTTAATTGTAGGCATATAATACATATCTCCTTTCTTGACACATACCCTGGTGTATCATTCTACCCTCTAAATAAAGTTTTGCCCACAGCAAAACTCATCTAATCAGCAAAAATAATATATCACTGCCTTACTAATAAGTCAATAAAATATTTCATTTTTATAAATTATTTGTGATAATGTAGCCAGTTAATATATAATATGTCGTTAAAGTAACAAAATGATAAAAATTAAATTAACAAATTACAAAATATGAAGTTATTA
>CANRBB010000048.1 GCA_947628745.1 uncultured Bacilli bacterium
AATCATTACACATTACGATTAGTGCAAACAAAGTTTTTCACAAACTTTATCTTCCATTTTTATTATACCCCCCCCCCGTATTGAAATTGCAAGAAAAAAATTGCAGACGAGATGTAAACTTGTAAGTTAAGGTAAAACAAAAAAAGAAGAATATAAAGGCCTCAAATTAATTTTACACACTGACCAAGGTTCTTTATACTCTTCAAAGAAATTCAATGAATCTCTTCATTCAAATAATATCATACATTCTATACCTAAGTAAGATGTTCCTACTAAAGATAGTGCTATTTTATATATTTTACTAAAAATTTATTTTTTGTTTAACATATTCTACTACTTCATCTACATTTAATGTTATTTGACTCATAGTATCACGATTTCTAATAGTAACTGTACCATTATTAATAGTCTCGTCATCCACAGTAACAGAAAACGGAGTACCAATAGCGTCTTGTCTTCTATACCTTTTTCCAATAGAACCGCTTTCATCATATGAACACATAAAATATTTAGATAATTCATTATACAATTCTATTGCTTTTTCGCTATGGTATTTTTTAGCTAAAGGTAATATAGCTAATTTATATGGTGCCAAAAAAGGATGAATTTTAAGGACTTCTCTTTCTTCCCCATCGTTTATTTTTTCTTTTGTATAACTATCTGTAAGTATGGCTAAAAGTAATCTATCTACTCCAACAGATGGTTCAATAACATAAGGTAAATACTTTTCATTTGTTTCAGGATCAAGATATTTTAAATCAATTTTAGAATGTTTTTCATGAACACTCAAATCATAATCTGTTCTATCTGCAACTCCCCATAATTCTCCCCAACCCATAGGATAATTATACTCAATATCTGTAGTCGCTTTACTATAAAAAACCAATTCATCCTTATCATGATCTCTATAACGAAGATTATCTTCTTTTAACCCTAAATTAGTCAAAAAACTCAAACAGTATTTTTTCCAATAATCAAACCACTCTAAATCAGTTCCAGGTTTACAAAAGAATTCTAACTCCATTTGTTCAAACTCCCTTGTTCTAAAGATAAAATTACCTGGTGTTATTTCATTACGAAAAGCTTTACCTACTTGTCCAATACCAAATGGTAATTTAGTTCGCATAGACCGATATACATTAGAAAAATTAACAAATATACCTTGGGCAGTTTCTCCTCTTAAGTAAACCTTATTACTAGCTCCCTCAGTAACTCCCATCTGTGTTTCAAACAATAAATTAAATTGCCTAATATTAGTAAAGTCACTTTTACCACAATGAGGACAACAAATTTTATTTTCTTTTATATAATTTTCTAATTTTACATTATCCCAACCATCACCAGTTTCTTTACCATCAGTAAATTCTTCTATTAATTTATCAGCACGATGTCTAGTTTTACAATTTTTACAATCTATTAATGGATCAGAAAAACTAGCCACATGTCCACTTGCTACCCATACTTCAGGATTCATAAGTATAGCAGCATCTATTCCATAATTGAATCTATTTTCTTGAATAAACTTCTTCCACCAAGCTTTTTTTATATTTTCTTTCAATTCTTTACCTAATGGACCATAATCCCAAGTATTAGCTAAACCACCATATATTTCACTTCCTTGAAATATAAATCCATACTGCTTACAATAATTAACTAAATCTTCCATTTTTATCATTTAACATTTCTCCTCTTTAACAAAAAAACTCTAGAATAATTATAAGGACGAATTGCTCCGTGGTTCCACCTTATTTATTCCAGAAGAATCTCTCTTTTTACATCGCTAGGAGTTTCCAACCTCCATCATCACGTTACATCTAAATTATAATAGAATCATTTTACTATTTCAAGTTTTTTAATAAAGAAAAAAATATTTTTTCTCTTTCTAAACTTTTATTTGTATCAATAAAACTAATTTTTCCATCGCTAGAAGTATTAAGTAAATTTTTATCTGTTAAAATATTTTTCACTACTTTACTAACGCCAACACTACCATCATAGAATTTGACATCACCTAATACTTTTTTTATATTATTTTTTATTAATGGGTAATGAGTACATCCTAATACTACGCATTTAACTCCCTTATATTTACTCAATTTTTGTTTCAAATAATCATCAAGTTTTTGATTATTCCCTTCTTCTATCAACTCGGCCAATCCTACACAAGGTAATATACTTGTATTATGGTTATTATATTTTAAATATAAGTTTTTAAATTTCTGACTATCTATAGTTGCTTTGGTTGCTATTATTAAAGTTTTTTCTGAATAATCATTATCGTATACCATTTTATATGCTGGTTCAATAGCGACAATAGGAATATCATGCTTGCCTCTTATATAGTCTACAACAGTACTAGCTGTATTGCATGCAATTACTATAATTTTACATTGTTTATTTATCAAGTATTGTACTGCATCTGAAACAATTACTTTTAATTGTTCTATATCTTTATCCCCATAAGGACTATTTACCGAGTCTGAATAATACAAATATTCTTCTTTAGGTAACACTTTTAATAACTCGCGAAGTACAGTAACTCCACCAATACCAGAATCTATTACTCCAATCATATCAGTACACCACCACAATCTTTATATCTCTAATATTATATTCATGAAAAACTTTATCGCATAATTAATTAATACGTATTCTTCTAATAATTACAACATAATATCAATTTATATTCGCCAATGGAACATATTATCTTTTATAAGTAAGTAATAAATATTTTCAAACAAATTTCTAATATATTAAAATAAAGTCAGTTTTACTAACTTTATTTTCCCCGCCTTTTAGTATTTTCATCTTCGTCTGTCTGAAATTCTACATTATACAAATCAAACATTCCATCATGCAAATCTGAATTGTCTTTTTTATCAGAATCATCTGTCGTTTTTTCACTAAGGTCAAAACCATCAAGACTATCTCCCATTTCATATTCCTTAGAATCCATATCATTACTTCCAAATAGGTCATTAAATGTATATGAAACTGCATTATCGTAAACATTAGAATCTTTCGCTTTTGTAGCATTGTTTGTATTCTGCTCTACTTGTTCAGTCTCTACTAAAGGTTCATCTAAAGATTCTTGTACGGGTTCTTCTGATCTCTCTTGTTGTGGTGCATGATTACCATCTACAACACTCATATAAGAATTCAAAACTTTCTTATCTATTGGATCAGGTAACATATTACTAAAGGATTCATTATCTAATTTTCCTAAAAATATTGATAAAATATTATAATTATGGTATAAGTATCCATTTAAAATATCTTTTCTATGAGCTACTTCTCGTCCACATTCAAGTATCTCTTGATCTCTTTTTGCTTTTTTATTATATTTTAACGTTGCTTCTGCTTTAAATTTTGAAATATAGGCTTTTTCTGATATATCATCTATTTTATTAACAATTTTTCCTATAATCCCAATTTTACCAACTCTTACATTATCACAAGTCTCATTTAATTTTTCTATAACTTGTTCGGTACTTAAACCACTTCTTATCATGAGACTATCACCATAGGCCGCTGCTTTATCACTTAATGACATACTTTCTAGAATATATATTCTAGCTTTATATCTTCGTAACCATTTATTGACAAGTCTTATATTGCTCTTTACATTTCGTATTTTTTTTCTTGCTTTCATCTTAGCTACAAAATTTTTATTACTTATTTTTCTAGCATTTACTATATCAGCATTTATTCTATATTTTACAAGTTTCTTTGTACTGTTAGTTACTCCATTATATATAAATGCTGATTCAAGCTCTAATGGCATACCACCTGGTATTGGACCCATTCCCGGTACAAAACCCGGCCCTGGTCCACGAAATCTATTATCCATCATATCACCCCTAACAATCTAATAACAATATATAATAGATATTATCATTTTACAAGCTTTTTACATGTATCATGTTTACAATAATCACAATAAGACGTAAAGTTGTATATATCATCTATACCAACACTCTTAGTAGTATCAACACTATTTATTTTATCTCTAAGTGGCATAAAACCATATAAAGTCATAATTTCACTATTTCTAATAGCATAACTCTTTAATATATGCAAATCTTCATCATATTCATTATCAAGTCTAATTGAACCTATATAATCAAGTTTTGAATTATCACAAATATTACTTATAATATTTTTAAACTCATCTGGTAACATTTTCTTTTCTTTATCATTTAGATACAATGTTTGATTTAATCTATAATATTTATATATAGGATTTTGAAGTGTCATGAATTCTCTACCTTTATCAATATTTGGATCATATATTAGATTACTACCAGTTTTTTCTGTTTGGTGTTCTACTTTAATTAATTTTGTAAAATCTACTATTGGACTTTTTTTATCTAAAAATACTTGTTTAATAATATACGCTACTTGTGATTTATATTTTGCATCTACATTAATTAAACCTAATTGTACTAACTCTTCATCTTTATTATAATATCTTTTTTTATCTTTCTTTATAATTTTTGAGCTTAAAATTTCTACATTTCCTTTTCTTATATCATCATCATATATTCCGTATGTATGATGTTTAGAGTCTAAAAATTCACATTCAACCGTTCTATTTTCTTGATAAGCATAATATTGCTGTAAAAGCTCAATACACTCTTCTATATTACTTAATGTAATATAATAAAAGTTAGCTTTTTCATCATCTGCTACACATAATATTTTTTTCATTTTATCTCCTCTTTTATTAATCATTTTATCCCCCTCTTTATTTTTCTGTAACAATTTAAGTTTTCAGCCTCCTTGATATTTTCTATTTTTTTTAACTCTTTTAAAGTTACAAAAAAACTAGAATATATCTAGTAATATCAAAATGGTAGTCTGTACGGGGTTCGAACCCGTGAATACGAGCTTGAGAGGCGCGCGTGTTAAACCACTTCACCAACAGACCATGTGTTTCTAAATAAGTACACTAATTTTAACACACTTTTTACTTTTTTTCAAGTAATTTTGATTATTTATTCATATATTTCATTTAAAGGAATAGTTACGTAATAATCATCAGTTTAATTGAAAAACCTATAAAGCTAGACTTTTTTTGAAAAATCTCCTTCATAGGTTCATTTTAAAAATTTACACTATCTAAAAATTTTCTTTTTTGATTTCGAAATATGCTTGAGGATGATTACATACAGGGCAAACTTTAGGAGCCTCTTTTCCTATTACTATATGTCCACAATTACGACATTGCCAAATTCTATCTCCATCTTTACTAAATACTAGACCCTCTTTAACATTATTTAATAATTTACGATATCTATCCTCATGTTCCTTTTCAATTTTTGCAACTTCTTCAAATAGATATGCAATTCTTGTAAATCCCTCTTCTTTAGCAGTCTTGGCAAAGTCTTCATACATATCAGTCCATTCATAATTTTCTCCCTCTGCTGCTGATAAAAGATTTTCTTCTGTAGATGGTATATCACCACCATTCAATTCTTTAAACCACATCTTAGCATGTTCTTTTTCATTATTAGCAGTTTCTTCAAATATAGCTGCAATTTGTTCATAACCATCTTTTTTTGCTTTTGACGCAAAGTAAGTATACTTATTTCTAGCTTGACTTTCTCCTGCAAAAGCTGTCATTAAATTTTGTTCTGTCTTTGATCCTTTTAATTCCATAACTACTCACCTTTCTTTTTATAAAAATCAAACTCGCAATCCAATACTTCATATTAATATTTCATAGTAATGATTACTACTTTAGTATAACATATTGAACTAAATAGTCAATAAACAACATAATATAAAATTATCTCTTATCAGTAATTTTAGCCACTTTTAACATACACCATAAACTAAATAATATAAATATAAATAATAAGGTTAATAAAAACACCATATCACCTCCAAACGGGGCCTAATATAGCATTTTTTATTTATTACCACAAACACCTAAAATTACTTTTTGAAAGAAAAAAGTAACTATTTTATACAAATTTTTTCTAGTGAATTTTGCATTTTAAATCTAAATTATCCTTATTTTATACAAATTTACCATTATTTTCGATAATCAAAATAAAAATCTAATATTCTTACTTGATCTCCTTCTTTGGCTCCTAAACTGTCTAGTTTATCATCTATTCCCATTCTAGTCAGTTTTTTAGCAAATCTTAATATTGCATCTTCTGATGAAAACTTAGTCATCTTAAATAACTTTTCTACTTCTTTTCCATGTATTACCCATACATCATCCTCTTTAGTTATCGTAAACTTTTCTTCTTTTTTAAATTTATATAATACATGGCTTTCTATTCTATCTTCATCGTACAGTTCTTCTTCTGGTAATTCTTTTAGTATTTTCCCTAAATAATCTACTACATCTTGGAGTCCTTGATTTAATGCTGCACTTACTTCGAATATTTTTTTATCTTTTACTTTCTTTTTAAATTCTGCTAGATTTTCTTGCGCTCCCTCTACATCCATTTTATTGGCAATAATTATCATTGGTTTTTTTAAGAGTTTGGGATTAAATTCTTCTAGTTCTTTATTTATTAGTTCATAATCTTCGTATGGGCATCTTCCTTCTGTTGCTCCCATATCTATAACATGTGCTATTACTTTTGTTCGTTCTATATGTTTTAAGAATTTATCTCCTAAGCCTTCTCCAAGGGATGCTCCTTTAATTAGTCCTGGCAAATCAGCTACTACAAAACTGTAATTATCTTGAGTTTTTGTAACTCCTAAATTAGGTACTAATGTCGTAAAATGGTAAGCTGCAATCTTAGGTTTTGACCTAGATATTGTGGAAATTATTGTACTTTTACCTACGCTTGGTAAACCCACTAACCCTACATCCGCTAGCATCTTTACTTCTACTTTTAATATTTTTTCTTCACCTGGTTCACCATTTTCACTAAAGTCTGGTGCTGTATTATTTTGAGTTTTAAAGGCTGAATTCCCTCTACCACCTCTGCCACCTTTTGCTACTATAAACCTTTCCTTATTTTTTTTCAAATCGCATACAATAAGTCCTGTATCCATATCAGTTACCACTGTACCTTGTGGTACTTTTATAATAATGTCTTCGCTATTTTTTCCATGTTGATTTTTACCTTTTCCATTTTCCCCTTTTTTCCCTTTTATTTGTTTTTGATAGCGTAAATCGAGAAGTGTATGTAGTCCTTCATCTACTTCAAAGACAATATCTGAGCCATGTCCGCCATTTCCTCCGTAAGGCCCTCCCATTTCAATATATTTTTCTCTTCTAAAAGCAGTACAGCCATCTCCTCCTGCACCTGCCATTACTTTTAATATGACTTCATCTACAAACATTTTATCATCACCTTTACCAAAAAAAGAATAGTACCAAACTATTCTTCCACTTCATATACAGACACTTGTTTTTTGTCTTTTCCTAGTCTCTCAAAATTAACAATACCATCCACAGTAGTAAATAAAGTATCGTCTTTACCGCGTCTTACATTAACACCTGGAAACATTTTAGTTCCTCTTTGACGGTAAAGAATAGAACCGGCAGTAACAAACTGACCATCTGCTGCTTTGGCACCTAATCTGCGTCCAGCTGAATCACGACCATTTGAAGTTGATCCTTGTCCTTTATGATGGGCAAATAATTGGATATTTAACTTTAATAATTTCACCTGTTTTTCCTCCTTACATTACTTGTACATTATCTTTATAATTTTTTTCTAACTCTTTTAACAGATTAATCATGTTCTGGATTAAAACTTGTGTTACTTTATCTTCACCCAAGACTTTAATATCCATCCCTTTTTTACTAATCATGTAACTTAGACTACCTTTATTCAAAGAAAGTATTCCATTTACCGTTGTAGTAACAATACTACTACATGCACTGCAAACAATATCTTTTCCATAATCATCATACATTGCATGACCTAATACTTTTACTCTTACATACTTTCCATTCTCTTTTTTTGTCTCAATTTTTATCATATTATTTTATCTTAGTAATTTTAATTTTTGTATAAGGTTGTCTATGTCCTTGAGTCTTACGGTTAGATCTAGATTTATTTTTATATTTATAAACTTTTATCTTTCTCTGTTTACCATTTTTTAATACTTCACCCTCAACCGTTACATCAGTAAGATAAGGACTACCTACTTTTTCATCAAGCATTAATACTTGATCGAACTTAACAACATCTCCACTTTCAGCATCCAATTTTTCAACAAAAATTTCACTGCCCTCAGTTACATAATATTGCTTTCCACCAACTTTAATAACAGCATTCATACTTATACCTCCTCTTTCCAATATTTAAGACACGCTCTTAAGGTACATAAAACATGTTTTTAACCCTTTCAATGCGGTTTAAAGCATGAAGCTCCAAACATTTAGATAATATCACACAAATATATCTTTGTCAAACACATCATTTAGTACAAGATGTTAGACTTCAAGACGTCGAT
>CANRBB010000049.1 GCA_947628745.1 uncultured Bacilli bacterium
ATTTCTATTATACCCCCCCCCCGTATTGATTTTGCAAGAAAAAATTACAACAAAAAAACTGTCTTTGCAGTTCTAAAAATCTTTCATTTCTTCTCTAAGTTGTTTATAAAAAGAACAATTCTCTTCAACTAATTGCCAAAACGTATTAGAATGATTAGGATATATTAAATGTGATAATTCATGTACAATCACATAATCTAAATACTTTACATCCCTTTTGATTAATTCCAAATTCAAAGTAACTGTTTTGCTTTGAACATTACAAACTCCCCACCTAGTAGTCATCTTTCTAATTCTTAAATCAGGATAAGGTATTCTTCTTGAAAACTTTCTGTAAATATCATCCAAACGTTCTTTAAATATCACTTTAGCCTGTTTTTTATACCATTTATCCAAATCTAGATCCTTATTCAAAAAGACCTTATTAGTTCCAAATGATATAGTACAATACTCTGTATATACAATTTCAAATTTTTTACCTAGATAATTAAAGTCACTATTATTAGCATTTTTTTTATTAACTCTATCAATCATCCTCTTTACAGCTACATAATTCTTATCTAATAAATCTGCTATATCTTTATCTTTTGAAAATATATTAGTTGTTACATATATAACTAAATCTTCTCTTACCCTAATATATGTATTTTTTGTTGTTTTCTTTTTTTCTATGATAACAGGATAAACAGAACCATCTACTACAAACTTCACCATATCACTCCTATAACCTAATTTACATTAATTATTTTTTACATAACATAATTAAAACTTATAAGTAAAAGATATAAAACATCCTTTCTTTTTGATTAACCGTTAAAACAATGGAATAATTATCAGTGGACAGCCTAAATTTATCTGGCACAAGACTTTTATCTTCTTTATTAAGCAAAATCTTACTTTCTTCTGTAACATAATTTTTGTAAACTATATTTCCTTCACTATCATTATAGACAACCACAGTTCCTAAGAAAACATAATTATTACATTTTTTATCACTTGTATATATTTTTTGTTTAGTTGTAACATTATAAACATTATAAGTCTTAACATCATCACTATTAGTTATTATCTCTAATAAATATTCTTTATCCAATAATTCATATGAACTAGACACTGTCTCATCATCTTTTAATTCATATCCCTTTACCACAATTTTCTCTAATTCATCTGTGTCTTTAACATAATATAATTCATTAATATTATCTTTTATATTCTTAACTATTATAGTTTTACCATCATTAGATATTAAATATGGTATATAACTTTCTTCTTTATTATCTACCAGTTTAACTTCTTCATTTGTAGTTAAATCTACTTTATATACACCATCATCTTTTTTTACTAATTTAGATTTTAAGTCAGGATACAATAACTCTGAATCAGAAACAGTAGGATACTGTTCCACCTTTTTAAAATTATTATCGTATAAGGTATTATTTATTTTATAATTCTTACCTATTTTTGTAATATCATCCTTAATATCTTTATTATTTTCCATTATTACAGATACTTTGTTTTTATCTACATTATATTTTAAAATAGATGCTTCATTTTCATCTTTTAAATATAAATAAATATTTTTATTATCATAGAAAATATTTGTAATTTCTTTATCCTTTAGTCTATTTTCTTTATCAATTAGTGTATATTGATTACCACTTCTTTTAACCTTATAATTATCGACATTAATTACTTCTAATCCTTCTTCTTTTTTCTTATCTTCTTTATAATTTTTATATACACTAACAGCTGCTCCTACAAAAATCATCATCAAGAATAAAATAACTACGAGTTTTAAACTTTTCTTCATATCTATACCTCTACAACAATTATAGACTAAAACATCATATTTTTGTATATCTTTTTTCAATTTGTAAATAATAATTATTAGGAGATGATAAAATGGATATTAGTATTCGCGAACATATAATTAACAATTTTAAAGATGATGACCTTAATTCCATCTTTGATGCTATTGAAGAATCAGTAAAATCTAATGATGAATTAACTCTTCCTGGTCTTGGTGTTTTTATGTCTCTTATCTGGGAGAAATCAAGTCAAGAGGAAAAGGATAATTTATTGAAAAAAATAAAGGATAGCCTAAATAAAGCTTAAAAAAGACTGTTTGGAATTAACATCTAATTTTTCAAACAGTCTTTTATATATTTAATGTTGAAGTTTATAAACGAAAGTTTCCTGTTCTCTATTCCATAATTCTTTATAGTTATTATCTTTTATAAACTTATTAATATTTTTATCATTATATCGTTCATCTTGAATAACTATAATTTCAGGTTTTCGTTTATTTAACTCTTTAAAATAATCATCTAGTATTTTATGATTTACATCAGCTATTGGATATTGGTAAGAATACCGTGATGATGATAATCTATCAGACACTATGTAAATTAAGTCCCAATTACCATAAACAGATATCGTATCATCCTTAGAGGAATTATCTTGTATAAGTTTTTTAATAGTCTGTACATCCTCTGGTATAGAACTTACATCGCCCATTTTATTATCATACAACAATCCTATATTTCCAACTAAATTTAACCATGTTGGCACTACTAATGTTGCTATCAAAAGCATAGCAAACGAAACTGCTAAAGTCTTATCTTTACTTTTAAAAATAATATTTACAAAATAAAGGCAAGGAATTATATATGTAGGTATTAAAATAATTGCATAATGTGCATAAACTCTACCCGATAGAGAAACCATTAATAATGTTAATAATAAATATAATACATTGGCAACATATATATCTTTTTTCTTTTCTTTTACAATAGCATAAATATTCAACATAATTGAAATTATCATAATATTACTATTTAAGAATGTACATAAGGCACTCCACTTAGATCCTATACCAACAAAAGCAGTATACTTCAAGTTAAAGACTATATAATCTTGTATAAAACTATTAAAGGCACCCTTACTTATCAGCCAAATACATATTGGTGCTACAACTATTAAAACCCCTATCAAAAAATTAATTATATAACTAATTAAGTCTTTATATTTTTTATCCTTGATACAGTTAATTAAAATAATAAGGCAAAAAACAATCCAACATGAAATCATATTTACTCTTAATAAACTGACTATGGCAAAACAAATGCCACATATAATAATTTTTAATTTGCTAACATCATTATTAAGCATATATTGTATAAATATATATAGTGATATCAAAATAAATGGTAAAGCATATTCTTCTACCAAATTACCTTCCGAAAAATAATCAAATAGTCTTATAGTAACTAATAAAGATGCTATTAATGATGGTACCCTTTTTTGTGTAATTCTTCCTATTTTATAAATAAATAGGAAACTAATAAATAAAAATAATATTTCAATTAACCAAATGCCACTTGTTTTATTTAATATATGTCCAAGATAATTTATCAAATATAAAACTGGTCCCTTATGATCGAAAAAATCTAAGTATGGCACATATCCCCTAGTCATCATCTCTGCAGAAAATCTAAAAACACTAGAATCAGTATTAGATACTCCTTGTTGTAATATATTTAAAGGACTATTAAAAGAGAATATGATAGCAAACACTAATATTAATAGACTAACTAATATTTCTTTTTTATCAAACTGTTTTCCTTTGCCTCGTTTATTATTAAATATAATTAATTTGCTTGCAATATAATTTAATATAATTACTACTATATTAGATATGGTTTTTACAATCATATCATTAAATCTAAGCTTATCAACAAAAATAAACATTATTAATAAATCTAAAACCCCTGTTAAAATTCTACATGTAAAAAATGAAACTACTTCCCTCAAAACATCATGAAATTTGGAAGTTTTACTTTCAAACACCCAAATTTTATTTGTAATAAATGCGAGAATTACCGCTACTAACCATGCAATACAAGTACTAATTACTACTCCAAAATGACATACCTTTGCAACTAACCAATAGGTAAAAATATTAATTAGTGTAGTTAGTATACCAAAAACTCCATACAAAATTAAACTTTTATACTTTTTCATAGTTTTTCATATCCTTCTTAAAATTATTAAAGTCTTTCAAAGAAGCTACTCCAATTTTAAATATTTTTTTTAGATTAATAGAATTAAGTCCACCTTGTCTAGGTTTAAAACTAATTTCTTTAAAAACTATCTTCTCTTCATAATATTTATAAAAAACGCAAAGCATAACATTTGGTAAATTATAATCTTCTTCAAATCTATCAATATATTTATTGACAAGGGAAGCTTTCATTAATCTAAAGGGTGCATTAGCATCAGATAGTTTAACTCCAAAAATTACCTTTAATATTCTACATAAAGTATTTTCAACAAATTTTCGTGATTTTCCATCACCTCTTACAACCCTATTTCCTATAATAGCATCATATTTATTTCTTAACTTCCAAAAATCTGCAAATTCATCTGGATTTGTCTGCCCATCAGAATCAGTTTGAAAAATATAATTTGCTCCTTGCTTTATGGCATATTTATACAATTGTATTAATTTAGGACCATGTTGTTTTAACCCTTTTGATAAAATAACTAGCTGTGGATATTTTTTCTTCAATTTTTTTAAAATTTTATTTGTACTATCACTACTACCACTATCTGCTACAACTATTCTTGATTGTTCATTACCAAAGCTTAATACTTTATACCAGCTGGTAACAATTTCTTCTATATTATCTTCTTCGTTATAAGCAGGCATAACAATATATAGTGTATCATTATTTTTTTCTTTTTGTTTTTTCTGTCTTACCATTTTCCTTAACCTCCTCATACAATTCAAACGCTCTTTCAATTACTGCATCCATATTGTAATATTTATATTCTGCCAAACGTCCACACATATACAAATTTGGAATTTTCTCAACTAAGTTATAATACTTTTTATACTGCATCAAATTATCATCACTAATAATAGCGTAATATGGAATAGACTTTTCATCTTTATAATCATATTTCCTAGGATATTCCTTTAAAATAGTTGTTTTCTTATTTATTAGCTGATTTGAAAAATACTTAAATTCCGTAATTCTAGTAAATTGTTCTTCATTTGGATAATTAACAACAGCTGACGATTGATAATAGTTCATATCATAGTTTTCAAAGACTAAATTAAGTGATCTATATGGTAAAGCCCCATATTTATAGTTAAAAAGTTGATCAATTTGACCGGTATATATTACAATGCCTGAATACTCTTCTTCTTGCACATAAATCTTATTTTTGCTTACATTTAAATAATTCAAAGCATCAGTGTTTAACTTTATAGTTATATTATCATGAGCTAACAAGTTTTCGAACAATTTAGTATAACCATTCTTTGGCATAAATTGATACTTATCTTGAAAATATCTATCATCATAACTTAAAATAACTGGCACCCTATTAATCACCGTCTTAGAAACCTCGCTTATTGGAATATTCCACTGCTTAGCTGTATAATTTTCAAAGACATTTTTATATACAAATTCTCCAAACTCTTTTATAATTTCATCTGAACAATTTACCAAATCTAATATTGATACTTTTTCTACATTTTTATATTTTTCTAAAAGCCTACTTTTAATTTCATTTGCTTTTTGTTGACTATATAGCAATTCTAATGATTTAAAATTAAATGGAATAGGTACTAACACATTATTAATTTTACCTAATACTCTATGTTCATAAAAATACCATTCTCCATATTTCTCTAAAAAATTAAAAACTTTTTTGTTATTAGTATGAAAGATATGGGGTCCGTATTTATGTACTCTTACTCCATTTTCTTGTTCCTCTTCATACATATTGCCAGCAATATGAGATCTTTTTTCACAGACAAGGACTTTCATACCATCTTCTGCAAACATTCTCGCCAATACACTTCCAGCAAACCCACTTCCTACAATTATTGCATCATATTTCATACTTGAATTCATACCTTATCTTAAACGAGAATATTACTATCACTCATCTTACCTTTCTACCAAAATTATACTATTCAACACCTAAAAGGTCAACATAATCGTACAAAGAGCCAAAAAAAGCAAGAATACTAGCTTCTTACCTTCGTTTATTTTTAATCTAACTATTTAATTCTGCATTAATATTTGCTGTCCCTTGATTAAATCATAACTAGTCAAGGATGTATCATCTAAATTTTCTTTATTCATATCAACCCCAGTAATCTGATTATTTTCGTAGGTTGTATAATAGTATATACCCTTATCCATGTTACAACATGAACTATAGATAGTTATTTCATATTTTTCATCACCCATATGAACACATCCTCTTTGTTGTTCCACAGAAGTTAAAATATGAAAAAATTGACTAATACTTTCTGATTCAGAACAGCCTGACAACGAATTCATTTTAGTAAATGTAGCTTTTACAAACCTAGAACAAGAAGATAAGTCTCCTGGCAACCCTAAACCACCCATGCCTCGACTGTATGTATCTAAATTTAACCCCTTACAAAAATTATTAATTGGTTTTTCCGCAGATAAACTTATGTAATTATTTAAATTAAACATATGAATATCAAATGTTGGATTATTTGTCAAAACGCCTACTGAGTTTTCATATATTTTCAAACCATCTTTAACACTTTCAACAGTTATAGATTTTTCTTTGTCAGCAATAATCCAATGAAGAGGTGAAGCTGGTAACTGTTCACTAAAATTAATTTTAGTTATATTTATTTTATTTAATAAGCTTCTAGCTTCATAAACATTAGCACATTGTGATAAAATCCAAGGTATAAACTCAAATGGAGCAATATTATCTTTATCCTCTTTTTCTTCTTCATAAAAAGCATTACCCTCAAAATTAAGCCCTGCCATTCCTAAACCCTTTTCGTTAATAGCATCATAATACAATGGATAATTATCTTTTACATAGGCCATTCCTATAAGAGCATAATGCTTATCAATACTATTTACTTTTCTAAATCTAAAAGGATAATTTCTTGGAGTTATTGTAACAGTTTCATTATACGAATATTCCAAATCTAGATTTCTTCCAAAATAATGATCTTTAGTATTATAAGTTACTGCTGTACACATAATTATTACCTTCTTTCATATAACAATATCTTATACACAAAAGACCATATCATAAATTTATATCGCTGTCAAACCATCCTCTTTTTCAAATATTTCCTCAAAAGTGACATTAGGTATTATTATTAGAGCCCTTAAAATTATATTTGCAGTTATTAATAACGGAATAATAAGAATACTCTCCTAATCTTTTTAAAGCAAATTTTCTTTTATTAATAGTAACACTTTTTGTTTCTAAATAATTTAGTAACTCTTCATTAGTTTTATATTACTTCATTTAACCTCCTGAAGTAAAAATGACCTAGGGCTTCAAAAGTTTCCTAGGCACTACTCGATATACAATGTACCATGCTTATATAAATTAAGTCAATAATTTTTATAACTTTTTTATGATTTTTGACTTTTTGTGAATAAAAAGTAAATTCCAATTTCAATATATTTGACTTTTATACTACCTATTACAAAAAATCAATTTATTTACTATTAAAATTTACACAACATTTAAGTCAGTATATTTATTGTCATAAACTATTTAGAATATTCATATATTTATATTAAAAATTTTTTTCTTTTGTTAAATTATCTAATTCATGTCTAAAACATATTCTTCTCATTTTTAATAATCTCCTCTCTACATTAAATATTTTTTAAGACAAAAACTAGGACATCATTATCATAACTTATATAGATTGAATTAAAAAATTATTTATCGCATTTTTTCACCTCCTTAAATTTGTCGCAAAAAACACAATTTTTAGCAAAAAAAGACCAAGATTATTTAAAATCTCAGTCTAATTTAAATTTATATAATTATTTTTTTGTTATTTAATTTTAACTCTAATCCCCATAAAATCTTATAACATCATTATTATAAGTAATTATTTGAATAAATGTAGAACGCCTTTACGGACTATTTGTTCTCCTTTTCGCGTATAACAGCTTGTACCACAATCTCATTCGGGATGAATAAGATTGCTATAAAATATATAAAATTAAGAATTTATTGCAGAAAAATAGGGCTCTATCCTAAAATAGACCCCTTGCAAAAATGATTTAACATTTTTTCCTTG
>CANRBB010000050.1 GCA_947628745.1 uncultured Bacilli bacterium
TTGTCTAAACACTCGGCCAATAAAAAAGAGGACTTACCCTCAAACCAGTCAATACCGCCATAATGCTTATACAAAATTCGTAGGACCTCCGCAGTCCCGATACCTACGCTTATGCTAAAAAAGAGGCCACACCATCTAATTTAGCTACTTCTTTAAAGATAGGAATAATATCTTCTTCTGCTGCTTTTTCAAGTGCAATTTTTAAATCTTTTTTATATTGTTTATCTAAGCTTATTTGCTTTTCTTCAGCATATTTTGGACCGCTATAATCTGAATCTGTTTCCGGTTCATATTCGTAGTTATTCTTATTAGGTAAATAACCTTTATAAGCAGCTATAAATGAATAAACTTCTTTTTCACATTTGTAAATGTGTGTTATTAATAAAGCTATAACTTCTTTACCTACTTCTTCATTGTCTTTTGCTTCGTTTCCTGTGTTGATTTCAAGATTTTTAAGTTCTTCTTTAATTCCCATTTTATCAATAATTTCACTTAACATTATTAAATATTTTGTTTTCATATTAAATTTTCTCCCTTCTAATTTTTAACAAAATTATTTTAATTGTATAAAGGCATTCTTCCTTTTGTTATCGCTCAAAAAGAAAACAAAAAGAAGAATAAAGTGTTATGTCTATTCTTCTAGTCTCCTTTAGTAATAGGGCACTCGTCACTATCAACAATTTTATATAGTCTACTATCGTCATCAATACTATAATGAGGTATAATTTCAAGATTATGTTCATTCTCAGCTTTAGACACTGCTTTATAAGAAAACGCTCCTTCATGTAACCCTAAATAAAATTTAAGAGTTTTATATGTCTTATCTAACATTTGAGTAATAACATCAATAGTTTGTATATATTGTTCTTGACCGATAAGCCCAAAATCTCCTTGTTCGATGGTCTTTTTATCTTCACTTAATTTTGCATTAGGTAACGCATACAATAATGACTCTTGGCTACAGCAAAGAGAAATAACTTTAACAGTAGCATCTTCGCCGTCTTTAACTTGCATACCAGCGGTTTTACCACGCCTACCATCAAACTCTATATCTCTAATTTCTGGAGTTATAGTTACTTCGACTCCACCTCGTGTTGGACCTAGTATTTTCTCGGTTTCTAAACCTAAGTTTAATACGACTATTCCTTCGTCAATTTGTATTTTTTTGACTTCGTTTTCAGTAAATACTCTTAACATTTGTAACACCTCCTAAAAAATTCTTACACTAAATGTTATTTTTTTCTTTATTAATTCAAATTCTGGGTCGTCTACATCTTTTTGTGTTTCAAAATGTATAACGGCATTTTGATCTTTAAAAATTAAACCGTCTAACTCATTAATTAATTTTTCAAGTTTTTTCTCAAAAATAAAACCTATTTCTGGCTCACTAGACCATATATTTATATCAAAATATACTAAGGTTCCATATCTCAATTTGCTCACTACTGGGTCACTAATAACACCATACGGAAAAGCAGCATTTTTTTTAGCACTATCATAGTAGAGAACTATTAATTTATTTTCATTTACATATTTTTGCAATGCTGCAAAGAAATCACTGTATTTATACATCTTCGTCTTCCTCACTTTCTTCAATTTTTCCGCCAGCTTCTTCAATAGTTTTATTTAATTCGCTTAAATAGCTTTCTTGAGCTTCACGAATAGCGTCTATATTATCAAAAACACTATTTCTCAAAGTAGATTCTCCTCGTAAACCTGGATGTTGTACGCTCTTACCATAATCAATGACTCCATCTGTTAATGTTTTAGCTTTATTTATTGCTATTGTATGGGATTTTACACCAAACTCAACCCATGCTGGATTAGCATGAGATGGAGTTTTACCTTTTTTCTTAACTCTACTTTTAGTGTAGTAACCAATTTGTAATTCAGGTTGACCTGTTTGTTTATCGATTTTGGCCCAATAACCAATTTGTTTAACTAATCTCCCAGTATATTTTTTAGTGTTTTCTTTTAAAACATTACCGGCTACTTTACCAGCAGCACGCAACGCAGATTTAGAAAGTTTAACCATAGTATCTTTAACTTCTTTAGATGTATCAATAAACTCAACAGAACTTCCGTTTTTATTCATGGTTATTTGCTAGTCCTATAAGCGTTAATTCTGTTATTTCGCTATCCACCTCATAAGAACGCAATATCTTATAAGTTATATTGTTATATTTTATATGAGTATGTTTATCTTCATTAAATTCTATGGTCCTAACTTCAAAAACCTTTTCGGGTTTAAAGCCTGCAGCTTGCGCCTGATAAAATTCACTGCGTTTAACTGATTTTTTATTAGCATAGACTTTTGTTTCTTTAAAAGAATAATGCGGCTTATTTAATTCGTCAAAAGTTTCTATTTCTTCTAATAAATATAATACATCACTCCACATTGATGTCATCCTCGCTTATATAATCATCCGTTAACGCTAATTCGGTTCTTAGTATCTCGTATGAATTACGATATTTTTCATAATTTTTATTATCTAACCCAAATTCAGACTTTAGATAAAGAAAAACGGCCATCGTTATTAGACCGTCTTCTTCACTGTTAGCCTTTTTAGAAGTGATACCGTTTCTTACAAGATCCCGCTTACAAGATATTATAAGTTGTTCTAGCTCTGCATTAATCACTTCGTCATTAATGGTTATACGAAGTCGTCCCCTAGCTTTTTTCATAAATTCCTCTGTAGGTTTTTGAATTAAATTAGCCATAATATCACTCCTCTTATATTTTTTATTCAGCGACTAACTCTAGTGCTGTTAAATCTAATTTCTTTGTGGTTTTACCGTTTGTAAATGTAATTGTTTGAGTGTTTGAGTGTAAGTTTACTACCAAGATACCATCTTCGTCTAAAGTACCAGTACCTTTATTTTGGGCGTCAGATAAATCATAGGTTACAGTATCTCCTGTAGTTGCTTCATTGACTTTTAAGGCTAAAAAGTTTCCTTTAGCGTTTTTACTAAATTTAGGAAAACTAGCCACATACTTTGATTTTCCCGTTACTTTGTTACCCTCAATTTGGGCATCTTGTAGTTCACTTACTTGTATTCCTAAAACTTCGCCCTCAGGTAAACTTACTGTTACCTTTTTTGAGGGCTCGCTAGGGTGTAATTAAATCTGTAATTTCAAGAACGGCAAACGCTTTTGCATCCATAACATGACCGTCGCCAAATGCTAAAGCTCTATGTACGATTAAACCTTCACTAAATTTTTCATGTTCTGAGCTAGCAATTTGTGGAGCCATATTATAGTTATACCAATATCTTTTGCCATAACCAAATAAGATTTTTCCTTTTGGAGCAGCATCAGAGATTACAACAGGTTTTTTTAATAACATCTCAGTTGCATCATTATAGATAGGATGTCCGTCTTCGCCTACCATACCTTCAATATAAGTATGGAAAGTTTCAGTATTAATAACATAACTTGCACGCTTACCATAAGCACGACGAATTTTACCTTTTAATTCGGCAAGATTTTTATGACTTAAATTCGTGGCCTCAGCAACAGTTATTTTTTGCTCTCCATAATCTTTAGCAAATAAACCTTCTGCTTCTTTATCAGTGCCTTTTCCGTTCATAACTTGGTCTTCAATTTCTAAAGCTAAGGCAAGCGCTAATTCTGATACAACAATTTCTTTAAATGCTTCGATACTTTCAGCAGATAAACCAACACCTAATTCAATTTTGGCACTTGTTCTTTTAGAGCCAAATGTAATTTCGCCAGTAGTGCCTCCATTTTCGGTAATAGAATCGCCGTCTTTGTCTTTATTAGCACCAATAGCTGACAAATTACCAACGCGTAAAGTTCCTTTTATGTTTTTAATATTAATAAAGCTCATAACATCTGATACTTCTCGCATTTCCGTTATGATTTCATTGTCTAGTTCTTCTGGTACAACAGCTTGTCCGTTTTCTAAAGTAACGCCTCTAGTTTCTTTACCACCAGACATCATATACTTTAAAAATGACCTTACTTCTTTCGTCATAGTAGATTTTTTTTCTTCTGTATTCACTTTTTCATCTCCTTCTTCGTTCTCTAAGTCTACACCTGGTGCTTTTTCTTCTCTTTCTGGAGTAACTTTTCCTGATTCCAAGCTACGAGCAATTCTTGCCCTTTCTTCAAGTTGATTTTGTTCTTTATTTAAGTTATCTAATTCTTTGTTAATTTCTTCCAAATTAACCTCTTTTTCTGTATCATTTAATAATGTTCTAATTTCGGCTTTTCTAGCTTTAATTTCGTTTAATCTTTTTTCGTTCATTTTCTATAACCTCCATTTCGAAAAAACATTTTTTATTATGATTTTTAAATCTTTGATTTTGCTATGCACATTTCTCTAAGTCTAGCTTGCTCCAAAGCTCTTTTTTCTTTTTCGTACTCCACCTCAAAGAATGACCTAGCCGAAATACTTGTCGTATCATAAGCTGGTATATCAACCGCTGATACATCGTATAGCTTTTTAATGCGCTTTATTGTTCTTGTGTGAGTAGCTGCGTCATATTCGTCGCCGTCTACATCTACAACAAACGCAAAGCTCATTTTATCTATGTAGCCACCTCTTATATCTTCTAAAAGGCCTCTACCATACTCAGTACCCCCAAGATATGCTTCCATATCCATACAGACATCATTAAGTGTTAATTTTAAAGTATTATTTCTAATTCTTGCAGCAACACGGCCTCCATGATTATAATTAAAAATAACATCTGACATATCGCAATTATCAAAAGCGTGTCTATCTATTTGCTCATAAAATTTAACACCTTCATATTCCCAAAGACAAGCGGGAGTATTAAAGACTACGGGTATGCCATGCACATAGTCTTGACTTTCGCCACTTTCATTTCTTAATTCCTTAAGTTCGAAAGAAGAAAAAACGCGAATTTCGCGACCTGCCTTATTTATTAAATTATTTTTGCTTTTCATTTAATTTAGCCTCCTTCCCATTAGGCAATATAAATTTTGTATTTGGTTCTTTAGCTTTCATTTTTCTTAAAAGTTCATAACTTATAAAGCTATTTAGTTTAACAACTTTTATTTCATTTTCTTTATCATTGCTTTCATTATTAACCTTGCTCATTATTTACACCTCCCTCGTTACTATTTTCTAAATTAGAATCTGTTTCTTGCGCTGATTTATCGTTATTATCTAGTGGCATAGTTTCTTTTGATGGCACACTGTTTTTTGATTGATACTCGTCAGCTTTATCTGCATTAATCCAGTTAAGAGACTGTAATATTTTTTGACCTTCGCCATTAGGTAAAGGCGACATATTAAATATTTCTCTTATATCGTCTTTCATTAATACACCCATAGGAGATAGCTCTTTAACAACAGTAACTTTTGTTGCCGTTGAAGCATATTGAAGTCTGTTAGCTTCAAAAACAATTTCATTACCATAATTACGCTCATTTTCAGTAAATAAAATATTAGTAAAACATTGAGACATCTGTATTGCTACAGGCTCAATACCGCCCTCATAAAAAGCGGACCACTCATCCTCTTTAAATTTATTTTGGACGATAGCTTCATTTACTCCAAAGTAATCATAAATAGCATTTTTAGTATAGGTTAATTGGTCCGAAGAAATAGGAGTCGACTTTTCGTTGATAGGAGTATAACTCAATTTAGTATCAGTTACTACAACTCCACTTCCATTAGAAGAGACACTAAAATTATTTTTAACAAATTTATCTCTTATTTTAGACAAATCTTCATCTTTCGTAGATACTTGTGCTGACAAGATACCCCGTATACTATTTATTAACTTGGCCGAGTTAGAAACACCCTGATTAATAGCCTCAGCAGTTTCAAGAGCTGGTTTCAAAGCAGTGTTTTTAGAGCCAAATATATCATGTTCAAAATATTGCCCCCTCATGTGTATAATGCTTTCGTAAGGAACTACTTTAGTTTTTCCAGTTCTAAATAAGAATTTTAAATATAACTTTCCGTTTTTTTCTAATAAATCAATTTGAGTAGATAGTAAAGGCCATAATGCAATTAATCTTCCATCTGTTGAAAACTCTGGATAAATAAAAGCGTTATTCGTTAATTTTAAATTAGCAGCCACTTTATAATAAAAGCTATAAGCTTCCATTAAAGGATTAGGCCTATAATTTAATAATCTCTCATAAGGAGATTTTCCAGATATTCCAGGTCTTACATGTCTAGCTTTTAATTTAGCAAAGTTTCGACAGTATGCGTCAACAGCACTTCTAACAACATCCATGTCCCATATATTACCCGTGTTGTTATAGAATGTAGAATTAAAAGAATTTAACAAACTATACATATTAAGATTCGTAACATCTTCCATTGGTTTATCTTTTGCACCAAATATAGTTTTAAACAAGCCTCTATGTTTCATTAAATCACCCCACATTATACATATAGTCTTCATAATACTTAACATATAAAACCCAAGCATTTAATAAAGACACGGCTCCGTCGATTCTTCGACGCTCATTAATTTTTATTGGCTGAATATTATTAATACCGCTTTTTTTGATGGCAGTATTAGTAAGACACCATTTTAATATAGGATTATTATTATAATTAACCTTTTTATCTGCAAAAGCAGCTCCCATTTCCCGCATAGGTTGACTCCAAGTAAATGGCCCTTGAGCTACAGCTTCCATATTAAAGCCGTTAGCTTTCATTTCATCCACCCAGTAACCAGCAAGTGCTCGGTCGTAACCTACATAAATGGGGTCTATTTTAAATTCTTGTTGCATTTGACAAAACCATTGTGTAACTTGCGAATAGTCTACTCGATTACCGGTGCATACTGTTAGTAAACCTCTATCACGCCATATTTTATATGGTGCTTCTTGAGTATTCTTTTCGTCAAGTTTATCAATTTTGGCTTGCGGTAAAAAATAATGTTGTAATACATAAATCTTCTCGTCATTAGAGGATTTTCGAATTAATAAAGTAGCACAAGTTAAATCAGTTGTAGCTGACAAGTCACAACCGCCTATCGCATAAGTATTCTCAACCTCTTTAACATCAAAAGTTTCAGTATTATTTATTTCTTCAAAACTTAACCATGCGTTACTATCGTTTTCGCGAACATTAAAGTCTTTACATAAAACACCTGGTAGTTCTTTAGAATCATTTTTAGCATTTTCAACGAAACGAGCTAATGTACTATAACTTTTAATTGTTCCGAGCCCAGGATTAGCTTTTATCCAACACGCTGGATCAGTCCACTCGTCGCGTTTATCAAGCTCATATAAAATTGGTAAAAAATGGTCGTCTTTAACTTCGCCATCAGCAACTCTACAAGCGTAGTCATATTTATCGTCATAGATACACTCTCTAACAGTGCCAGCAGTAGTTATCATTACAATCAATGGTTGCCTGCGCGCTGAGGTTGACTGTTTCATAACTTCATATAAGTTACGGTCTTTAATCGCGTGTAACTCATCAATAATTACGGCATGGCTATTCAAACCGTCTAATGTATTAGAGTCAGAGGCTAAAGCTTCAAATATAGACGATGTAGCGTTAAAATATAAGTCGTTTCGTCTTTTCTTTAGGACGGTTCTAAGCTCTGGACTTTGTTTTACCATATTACAAGCTTCTGTTAAAACTTTCTTTGCTTGGTCCTTTTTTGTAGCTACCGAGTAAACTTCTGCTGCTCCTTCATAATCGGCCATTAATAGATATAATGCCATAGACGATAACAGAGTAGTTTTACCATTTTTACGGCCAACGAGAAACATAGTCTCATTAAATCGTCGATAGCCAGTTTTTTTATCTAAAAAACCAAATAGCGCTTGTACATATGCTTTTTGAAATAGCTCAAGTTTGAGGTCCGCTCCTAATTCTCCCTGAGACTGTTTGCAAAAAAGCTCTGTAAATTCTATTGGTCTATTAGCTGAGTTTTCGTCAAAATAAAAGGGCGAATCTTCATCGTCCATTTCTTTAACAAGCCTTGCATAGACTTTTTTTACTCTTTGGCTAGTTATTATTTCGCCAGACTGTATTTTATCGTTATATTCTCTTATGTAATTCATTATTTACCTTTTGGCTTAGTAACAAAATTCATAAGAGCGTTACCTTCTTTAGTTCCAGGTAAACCGTCTGGCAACAATTCGATAAGTTG
>CANRBB010000051.1 GCA_947628745.1 uncultured Bacilli bacterium
ATTGGAGATAATAAAAAGAAATTTTTAAAATTGCAATAATAGAAATGAAAAATAAGCAAAAAATTATTATATGTGACCAAATTCGACATTTTTTTAATAAAATGTTTGATATAATCAAAAAAATATAAAAATGTGAGGTTAATAATGAGTAAAAATTCAGTTTTAAAAGAAATGATATATTCAGATAAATTAGAATATATACTCGAGTCATACAATGCAATTTCTGGAAAAATAGTTGAAGAAACAGGATTTAAAGCATTATGGGCAAGTAGTTTTACTATTTCTGCAAGTATGGGAGCTAGAGATTGTAACGAAATAAGTTGGAGTGATATAGTTAATGAAGTATGGAAAATTTGTGATAATACTTCCATTCCACTCTTATTAGATATGGATACAGGATATGGAGATTTTAATAATGCACGATATATATTAAAAAAATGTGAAACAGTAGGAATTTCTGGAGTATGTATTGAAGATAAAATATTCCCAAAAATGAATTCATTTGTTAATGGAGAGAAACAAAGTTTAGCAAATAAAGAAGAATTTTGTGGGAAATTAAAAGCATTGAAAGATGCAAAAAAAGATAAAGATTTTTGCATAGTAGCTAGAACTGAATCATTCATTGTTGGAGCAGGTTTACAAGTTGCTATTGAAAGAGCTAAGGCATATCATAATGCAGGTGCAGATGCCATTGTAGTTCATAGTAAAGAAGATAATGCAAATCAAATAATAGATTTTATGAAAGCATGGGATAATAGTTGCCCAATAATAATAATACCTACAAAATATTACTCAGTTCCTACTTCTGTATATAAAGATATAGGAATAAGTACTGTTATTTGGGCAAATCATATGTTACGTGCTTCAATAAAATATATGCAATATATTGCTAACAAAATTTATAAAGAAGAAAGCATATCAGAGGTTGAGAATCAAATTGCATCTATCAAAGAAATTTTAAGATTGCAAAATATGGATGAATTATTATCTGCTCAAAACAAATATTATAAAGATATAATCGGAGGAGAAAATGTCTAGTAACGAAGATTATTCTAAAAGTGAAATTGATGAAAAAATATGGAATCTTGCAGTTGCAACAAATGCAATGGTAAAAGGATTACTTGGAGCTATGGGATTAGGAGGAGCAATAAATAAAAAAGTAATCCCAATAAAAAGAAAGATATTTGCAGAGCGAGGATATGAAAATTTAAAGGTACAAATTATCAATGCATTGAAGAAGAAAAAATTAGTAGATGGAGATATAATAGTTATATCAGAAAAAATATTTGCTGTATCACAAAATAGATTAATTCCATATTCAATAATAATAAAAAATGATCCTAAAAAAATGAATTCACATGAAAGAGAAAAAATGGCAAAAACATTACAAAGTGATTATGGTTTTCCTATAACTAGTGTAGATTTAATTATGTCTGATACTTATATGGCGAGTGATGGTGTATTAAAAGCAACATTAGGTGTTTATAACCCGAATAAAATAGCATATGAGTTAGCTAAATTGATAAAAGAGAAATTCAACAAAAATGTAGATGTAATAATTAGTGATACAGATACAGGAGCAGATGTATGTCAGACATTGATAGGCTGTATATCAATAGGTGCAACTCCTTTGGGTGCAACAAAAGGTTTGTGCATATATCAATGTATGAGAGCGACACTTTCAAGTGAATTCATAAGGGGTTCTGATAAAGGAATACCAATTGTAATTTGCAGACCTACAAAACGACAAACTTATAGAGAAAATATAGGGGAATACAGAGGATATGATGGAAGAATAGATTACTTAAAAGAAGAAGGAATTGCTTTTGAAAATAGTTGTAAATAAATAGGGTGATGCATTTTGAATAAAAAGGATTTAATAGAATTAAAATTGAGATGTTTATATTATGGTATATATATTAATGAAGAAACAATGAATAAATTACAAGAAGTAGATACGCACTTTGTACAAGGAATATTTAGTTATCACATACAGGATATAAAATATAAAATACCACATGAATTTATAATGGAAACTGGTATTGTAACGCAAATAAGATATAATATAGAGTCCTCATGCGAGATTATATGCGAAGAAGAAAAGTTTTTTATAAAAGATAAAGAAAAAAATATAAAAGTAAATATTAAATTTCCAAGAGCACCAAAATTTTATGAAAAATTAACTAGTGATGGAACTAAAATGTATAAAGTTATTCAATTAGCAGGTAAAGATTGTTTAAAAATATATACATCAAATTATTGTGAATTTGAGAAATTAAAATCTGTATGTAAATTTTGTACAGTAGACTCTAGTAGAAGATTGCAAGATGTAGTATATAATAAAAATTTAAGGCAAATAGTAGAAACATTTAAAGAAGCAAAAGAAGAAGGATATTATGGTCATGTAATGATAACAGCAGGTACATATCCAACAGAAGATAGGGGATTAGTATTTATTTCAGAGGTATTAAACGAGATAAGAAAAGAGACAGGATTAGACAAAATATATGGAAGTGTATCTACAGTTCCACCAAAGGATATGAAATATATAGAAACAATATATAATGCAGGAATAGAATATTTAACATTTAATTTAGAAGTATATGATGAAAAACTATTTAAAAAATATTGTCCGGGAAAAGACAAATATATAGGAAGAGAACATTATTTTAAATGTTATGAAAGAGCAGTAGAAATATTTGGAGCAGGAAAAGTACGTTCCAACTTTGTAGCAGGAATAGAGCCACTTGATAGTTTAATAGAGGGATTTGAAGTTTTAGCAAAAATGGGAGTAGTACCAACAGTTACAATGTTATCATTAAATGAAAAGAATCAGGAAAACATGGGAAAAGATTTTAAACTACCAGATATAGAATATTACAAAGAATTATATAAAAATTTAGAATTAATATATAGGAAATATAATATGAGACCGGCATGGTGTGAGAAATGTAGAACAACAAGTTTAGAACATGAAGGAAAATATTTTTTATAGGAGATATGTATGCAAAAATTAGTTATATTAAGTGGAAAATCAGGTTGTGGCAAAACTTTTTTGATTAATAATATTGTGACTCAAAAATTGGATAAATTAGAAGTTGTAAAAAAGCTAACTACACGAAAATTGCGTCCATGCGAACATCAAATATTAGATTTAAAAACAGATTGTAATATTGAAAATGTTATGAAATGTGATATTGTTACAAAAACAGCAGGACAATATTATGGGATAATAAAAGAATCTATTGATAATATATTCAAAAAAGGCAAAAGTCCAGTTATTATTACAAGTGTTCCAGATGTTATAAAAAAACTAAAAGATATTTATATGAATAATATAACAATATATATAAAAATAGATTTAACAGAGGATGAACTTTTTGAAAAGTTAAAAGAACAAGGAAGGGAAGAATCTGATATAAACAATAAATTACATAGCGAAAAAAATTTTAAAATTTATGATGAAAACAAGGCATTATTTGATTATGTATTAATAAATAATTATGACATCAATTTTAGAGAGAATTTTATTAATATACTAAAAAAAGAACAGCTATTATAGGAGGAATAGTATCTATGGGAGAAAAAGAATATTATTCAAAAGAAGAAGTAGATAAAATTATATGGAATCTTGCAGTTGCAACAAATGCTACAATAAAAGGATTACTAGGTTATACTGGAGCAGGAGGAAGTTATAATAAAAAAGTAATTGGAGTACCAGCAACTTTAAAACCAGAAAAGGGATATGAGAATTTGAAAGAACAATTAATATCTGTTTTAAAAAAGCAAGATTTACAAGATGGAGATGTTTTAATATTTTCAGAAAAAATATTTGCTGTATCACAAAATAGATTAATACCATTTTCCATGATATTAGAAAATGACCCTAAAAAAATGGATATTAATAGAAGAAAAGATATGGCAAAAGAAATTGAAAAACTAATTAATCAGCCAGTAAATGATATAGATTTAATATTAGCAGACACATATAATGCAGACGATGGGACAACAAAAGCAACGGTTGGTGTATATAATCCTAATAGGGTTGCTTTTGAAATAGCACAACTAATAAAAAAAGAAATAAATAAAAGTGTAGATGTAATAATTAGTGATACAGATACAGGAGCAGATGTATGTCAGACATTGATAGGTTGTATATCAATAGGTGCAACTCCTTTGGGTGCAACAAAAGGATTATGTATTTACGAATGTATGAGAACTACGGTATCAGCAGAATTTGTTAGGGGATCAGATAGAGGAATACCAATAGTAATTTGTAAACCAATAAAAAGGCATAGAGGTAGAAAATATATAGGAGAATACAGAGGATATGATGGAAGGATAGATTACTTAAAAGAAGAAGGCATAGCATTTGAAAATAGTTGTAAATAAAAAGGATGATATATTTGGATAAAAAAAGTTTAATAGAGTTAAAATTGAAATGCCTATATTATGGTATATATATTAATGAAAGTACAGTAAAGAAACTACAGAATTTAGATACTTATTTTGTACAAGGACTTTTTAGTCATCATAAAAAGGATGTAACAAACTATAAAATACCAAATGAAATAATATTACCATGTGATATAGTTGTACAGATACGCAATAGTGAAAACAGTCCAGTTGAATTAATAAGTGAAGAAGAAAAGTTTTTTATAAAAGATAAAGAAAAAGGAATAAAAGTAAGTATTAAATTTCCAAAAGCGCCAAAATTTTATGAAAAATTAACGAGTGATGGAACTAAAATGTATAAAGTTATTCAATTAACAGGTAAAGATTGTCTAAAAATATATACATCAAATTATTGTGAATTTGAGAAATTAAAATCTGTATGTAAATTTTGTACAGTAGACTCTAGTAGAAGATTGCAAGATGTAGTATATAATAAAAATTTAAGGCAAATAGTAGAAACATTTAAAGAAGCAAAAGAAGAAGGATATTATGGTCATGTAATGATAACAGCAGGTACATATCCAACAGAAGATAGGGGATTAGTATTTATTTCAGAGGTATTAAACGAGATAAGAAAAGAGACAGGATTAGACAAAATATATGGAAGTGTATCTACAGTTCCACCAAAGGATATGAAATATATAGAAACAATATATAATGCAGGAATAGAATATTTAACATTTAATTTAGAAGTATATGATGAAAAACTATTTAAAAAATATTGTCCGGGAAAAGACAAATATATAGGAAGAGAACATTATTTTAAATGTTATGAAAGAGCAGTAGAAATATTTGGAGCAGGAAAAGTACGTTCCAACTTTGTAGCAGGAATAGAGCCACTTGATAGTTTAATAGAGGGATTTGAAGTTTTAGCAAAAATGGGAGTAGTACCAACAG
The DNA here is from genome assembly GCA_947628745.1 of uncultured Bacilli bacterium. Lineage (GTDB taxonomy): Bacteria > Bacillota_I > Bacilli_A > RF39 > UBA660 > CAG-417. Next base: position 5,353 of record CANRBB010000051.1, read on the forward strand.
TTACAATGTTATCATTAAATGAAAAGAATCAGGAAAACATGGGAAAAGATTTTAAACTACCAGATATAGAATATTACAAAGAATTATATAAAAATTTAGAATTAATATATAGGAAATATAATATGAGACCGGCATGGTGTGAGAAATGCAGAACAACGAGTTTAGAGCATGAAGGAAAATATTTATTGTAGGAGAATAAAATGAATAAAATTTTAATAATTGACCCAGTAGACCACGTTGTTATAGAGAAGTTAAAAAAAGATTTTATTATAGATTATGATATAAAAATTAGCAGAGAAAAGTTAATAAATATAATAAAAGATTATTCTGTTCTAATAGTAAGAAGTGGACATAGGATAGATAAAGAAATTATAAATAATGCAAAAAAACTTAAATTAGTTATTAGAGCGGGAACAGGATTTGATAATATAGATATAGAAACATTAAAAAATAATTCAATTCATTATTGCAACATTCCAAAAGTAAATTCTTTAGCAGTTGCTGAATTAGTTATAACATATATTTTTACATTATCAAGAGATTTAATATATACTAATAATAGTACAAAACAAAATGTATGGATAAAAGATAAATATATGGGGTATCAAGTAGAAAATAAAATTTTAGGGATAATAGGACATGGAAGTATAGGACAACTTGTTGCAAAGAAAGCTAATGCACTTGGGATGAAAGTACTAGCCTCTGTAAAAAATATGAACTCTGAAAAAAACAAGATAGCATTAGAAAACAATGTTAAACTAGTTGATAACGAAACAATATACAAAAATGCAGATTATATATCTGTATGTGTTCCATTAAATGATGAAACAAAAAATTTGATTTCCATGAGAGAATTTGAAAAAATGAAGACAAGTTGTTCTTTCATAAATGTATCTAGAGGGCTAGTAGTTAATGAAAATGATTTATATAGAGCTTTAAAAAATAATGTTATAAGAAATGCAGGAATAGATGTTTATCAAAATGAAAAAAACAAGTCTAAATTATTTGAATTAGATAATATAATTTGTACACCACATATTGGGGCAATGACTATTGAAACACAAAAGAAAATAGCAGAAATAGTTGTTAAAAAAATATATGAATATAAAGAAAGGGGAATATTTTATGATTAAAACATTATTTTTTGATGTAGATGGAACGTTATATGATGAAACTCATGCAAAAATAAAAGCTGAATTAGGTATAGTACAAATATTATCAAAACAATTAAACAGACCATTTATGGAAATTTATAATACTTATCTAGATGCAAAACACAGAATATTAAAAAGCTCTAAAAGTGATCCTAATAGAAATAATAGAGTAAAATGGTATGAATCAACATTAAAGGATTTAGGAGTACAAGGAATAAATCCAGAATTTTTGGGAGATAAATATTGGGAAATTATAAAGAAAAGTATAGAGCCATATTATGATTTTACATGTGTATTACCAGAATTATCGAAAAAATATGATTTGTATGTTATAACTGATGAATTATTAGAAATACAAAAACAAAAATTGAAACAATTAGGTTTATTGGATAGTTTTAAAGATATTATTTCTTCTACACACGTTGGAGCAGTAAAACCAGAACCAGAATTGTTTAGATATGCTTTGAAAGTTGCTCACAGTACTCCAAATGAAGCATTGATGATAGGGGATAATCCATCTAGGGATATAAAGGGTGGAAATTCAATTGGAATGGGGACAGTATGGTTACAACGTGGAAAATATCATTATTATCCACAGGAAGCAACAGAAAAGCCAACTATTACAATAAAAAACTTTACACAGTTAGAACAATCAATAGAAGAACTTGAAAAAAAAAGAAATGAAAGTCAAAAAAACAAATAATAATTAACATATATTTTATTCAAAGGAAATTGAAACAAGGGGATAACAAATGCATTTTGACCTATTAACCTTATGAATACTTGAAGATACTTTTATAAATGCAGTAAAATATGCATTTAAAGTTTTTAAAGAATTAGAATAGATAATTAAATTAAAAATAAAGAATAATTACAAATTGATTATTCTTTATTTTTTTTAATTAACAATATTATGGTAAAAAATTTCTAAATTTTGTCCGGTTTTAAAATTTTTTCGAGACCTATATAAATAAAAGGGGGGGAGAAAACTGGAAGACAAAATTAAATGGTAATATCTGTGTAATATTATCATAAATTTAATAAGGGGGATAGAATGGATATAAATATTAACCTCTCTTATGGAGAGGAGAGTATCCATAACTTAGCCTTTATGAAAGCATTATTTATAAAACATAATATTGAAGTTTTAAATATAAACTATAATCAAAAAGAAGCACTAAAAAAACAAATATTAAAAGAACTTGAAAGACTTGAAATGACAGGAAAGTAGAGTTAGAATCACAGAAAAAAAGGAGCTCTTTATGAAAGAAAAAGTTAGAATTGCAATATATTCAAGGAAATCAAAGTATTCAGACAAAGGTGATTCTGTTGGAAATCAAATAGAAATAGCAATGAAATATATAAACGAGCATTATTCATCAGATAAATATGAAGTCGAAACTGTAATATATGAAGAT
>CANRBB010000052.1 GCA_947628745.1 uncultured Bacilli bacterium
TTAATCAATTCCCTCATGTAACATTTTTACTTAAAATTCATTTTATTTGATGTAACATTTTTATTTAAAAATCACACTTAAAGAACAATAAGTATTTTTTACTTGTTTTTTTTGGGGACTTGGTTTAAAATAATAATGTGCTTATTGCTCCATAGCCAAGTGGTAAGGCAGTGCGCTCTGACCGCACGACGCGTTAGTTCGAATCTAACTGGAGCAGCCATATGATATAAAAAACATTACATTGTTTTTTTTATATATAAAGAAATTTAAAGGAGATTTAGGTATGACAGATATCGAAAGAAACAGTTTAGCTGAGTTATTATTTCCCAACATTACAGCAACTCGTGAAGAAATAGAAAGTAAATATCCTGAAAGAACTTTAACGGAAGGTGCCAAAGTAACTCGTTTTGCTCCAAGCCCAACTGGTTTTATGCATGTTGGTAATCTTGAAAGCGCCTTTTTAGATTATATTTTTGCCAAACAAAGCAATGGTGTTTTTTACTTAAGACTAGAAGATACTGACCAAGAACGTTACGTAGAAGGAGCCTCATCTCTTGTCAAAGAATCATTAGAAACATTTTCTATTATCCCAACTGAAGGTGCTTTTGCTGGTGGTGCCTATGGTCCTTATATTCAAAGCGAGCGTAAAGAAATATATCAAACCTACATCAAAGATTTAATAAAACAAGGTTTAGCTTACCCTTGCTTTATGACTAAAGAAGAACTACAAGAAATTAGAGAAGGGCAAGAACTACGTAAAGAAGCTATCGGTATTTATGGACATTATGCAGTTGATCGTGATTTATCATTAGAAGAAATAAAAGCACATCTTGAGAAAAACGATGACTACGTAATTCGAATCAGATCAAATGGAGATCTTAATAAACAAGTTGTTTTACACGATTTGATAAAAGGAGATATCACTTTACCTGAGAACATTATTGATGAAGTAATCATGAAAAAAGACGGTTTACCAACCTACCATTTTGCACATGTTATCGATGACCATTTAATGCATACAACCGTGGTTATTAGAGGTGATGAATGGATTCCGAGCTATCCTAAACATCTTCAATTTTGCCAAATGCTAGGCTTTAAGATGTGGAAATATGCTCATTATGCTCCACTAACTAAAAAAGAGAATGGTAATACACGTAAACTTAGCAAAAGAAAAGATCCAGAGTTTTCCGTTAGCTATTACAAAGAAGCAGGAATTCCAAGTGAGGGAGTCAAATTATTTTTATCAACAATCATTAATACTAATTTTGAAGAATGGTATTTGCAAAATCCTGACAAATCATATTTAGATTTTCCTTTTTCTTTCAAAAAAATGCCTACCGGTGGCACTTTATTCGACACTGAAAAACTAAATAATATTTGTCGCACATATTTTTCAAGACTAAAAGCTCAAACTATCTATGAAGACAGTCTCAAATATTATGAAGAATATGACCCAGACTTTTTCCAGGTAATGACTAAAAATAAAGACAGACTAATTTCATTCCTAGATATTGAAAGGTCTGGCAAAAGGCCACGCAAGGATATTGCTACATATAATGATGTTAAATTAGAATCTTTATATATGTTTGATGAGTATTTCTATAAAGATAAAGAAGATACCTATAAAGAAATATCTAGAAATGTTGACACTGATATTTTAACAAAATACATGGCTATCTATGACGAAAACGACACTAATGATGAATGGTATACTAAGATACAAAACCTAGCCATTGAAAATAATTATGCACCTTCAACTAAAGAATATAAAGCAAACCCAGAAAATTACAAAGGACATATTGGCGACATCTGTGAACAAGTTCGTCATGCCATAACTGGCAAGAAAGAAACACCCAACCTTTACAATATCTTAAAAATTCTTGGCAAAGAAGAAGTTACTAGAAGAATTCAGTTCTTCATTAGTTAACTTTTTTTTATACCAAAACTTTGCTTGGAAAATTATTATCTACTTATAAAAAAGATAATTTTTTGACTGACAAATATATCTGTTTGGCATTACATGTGTTAGAAAAATACAAACATTAATTAATAAATAAGCTTAACTTTAGCAAACTAAATAACCAAAGTAATTACTAATAATATATAGTTAATAATTATCTAAAAGATAAGACAATTCAATATAAATATTTATGAAAAGTACCAAATCATAAGCTTTAAACAGATTTATAAATCATTTTGTTCAAATGTATATTAGCCGAATTCCTGTACATAATAAATACAGTATAGAATTATAATTTATCGGAGGGACAAAATGAACGAGATAAAAAAAGAAGATCTAGAAGAAATCAAAAAAGAATATACTCAGAATAAAATTAACACTGTTAGTAGACACGCTTTAAACAAAAATAAAATAAGTGATTTAGTGACCTTAAGTGAAAGAAGCTCTTGCCTTCAAAATAATTTTTCTATCAATCTAGACACCTTACCTGTGACTAATCAAAAAGCAAGTGGAAGATGCTGGATTTTTGCTGGCTGTAATATCTTACGCGAAAAAGTTGCTAAAAAATATAATTTAGAACAATTTGAATTATCACAAAATTATATCGCTTTCTATGATAAGTTAGAGAAGTGTAATTATTTCATGACCTCAATTATTTCACTATTAGATAAAGATTTGGACGATAGGACGTTATCTTTTATCTTAACTAGAGGAATAGAAGATGGTGGACAATGGGACATGTTTGTAAATATTATATCCAAATATGGAGTAGTACCAAAGGATGTCTTCCCCGAAACTTATCAAAGCTCTAATACTAAAGAGGTAGATAACCTACTAAATCTCTATCTAAGAGGCTTCACAGCTAAAATTCGTAATATAAAAAGTAATAAGACCAAGGTAGAGGAGTTCAGAAAAAAAGGCATTAAAGAAGTTTACCAAATTTTATGTAGTTGCTTTGGTATACCACCAGTAAAATTTTCCTTTGAGTATGTCGATAAAGACAAAAATTATAACATTATGAAAGACATAACGCCTAATGAGTTTCTAGAAGATTTCGTGGAGTTTAATGCCACAGATTATATCAGCATTATAAATTCTCCTACCAAAGACAAACCATTTAACGAACTGTACACCGTCAAATATCTTGGTAATGTTGTAGAAGGAAGAAAGATAAGATATATCAATTTGCCTATGGAAAGATTTAAAGAGTTAGTCCTTTTCCAACTAACAGATAAGGAATCAGTCTGGTTCGGTAGTGATTGTACAAAATATGGCAATAGAGAAAATGGCTTTTGGGATGATGCAAGTTATAATGAACAAGAATTATTTCAAGTTGACCTTAACATGACTAAAGAAGAAATGCTTGATATGCGTGAAAGTGCCATGAACCACGCTATGGTCTTAACTGGTGTCAATATTGATGAAGAAAAACCGACTAAGTGGAAAATTCAAAATAGCTGGGGAGACGAAACAGCTCATAAAGGATATTTTGTCGCAACAGATACATGGTTTGACAAATATGTTTATCAAGTAGTCATTAATAAAAAATATTTAAATGAGGAAGAATTAAACATTTTAGATAAACAACCTATCGAACTAGAACCATGGGATCCAATGGGAACTCTCGCTCACAACTAAACAAAAAATTGCAAACTCTTAATTGCTTTTATTACTCGTTTTAGCTACAATATAAGTAGAAAGGGAATGAGTACATGGAAAAATTATCAAAATATATCAGTAAAGAAAATAAGATAAATTTAAAAAAAAGTTACATGGACGCATGCAGTGATAAAGACTTTTATAATTACGTTAAAACTCTTCCCATCAAAGAAGAAGAATTAATGAAGTATACATCATCACTTGAACAATGTGTTAAAGAACGGAAAAGTTGTAAAGAATGTCATAATATAGAAAAATGTTCTCATGAAGTTAAGGGATATATATTGACACCTGAAAAAACTGACAATAGAGTCATATTTTCCTACATAGCTTGCCCTAAGAAAAAAGAAATTCTTTACAAAGAAAATGTTACTTACTTTGATGTCCCTAAAGATATAAAAAACGCATCTTTAAAACAAGTATATAAAGATGATAAAGGACGAATCCCTATTATTAAATATTTTAGCCAGTTTATTAAAGACTATTTAGAAAACAAAGAAGTTAAAGGACTTTACCTTCAGGGCTCATTTGGCTCAGGCAAAACTTACTTAATTTCTGCTCTTTTGAATGAACTTGCTAAAAAGAACATTACCAGTACCATTGTGTATTATCCTGAATTTTTACGTGAATTAAAATCATCATTTGGGGATGACTATAATGAAAAGTATTTAACAGCTAAAAATAGTGAAATACTGTTCCTTGATGATATTGGGGCTGAAAATTGCAGTAGTTGGTCACGAGATGAAATTTTAGGGTCCATTCTTCAATATCGTATGGAAGAACACCTAGTAACATTTTTTACCTCTAACTTATCCTTGTCAGAGTTAGAAAACCATTTAGCAACTACCACAAATGGTGTAGAAAAAATAAAGGCTCGTAGAATTATCGAGCGCATTAAACAACTGACCGTTGTAATGGAATTGGTCAGTGAAAACAGAAGAAAATAGTTGCATAACAGTTAAATTTATGATATAAGAAAAATGTATATAAATAAATACATTGAGAGAGGACACGATTAATTTTAATCTTTTTTTAAGAGAGTCTATGTTGGTGAAAATAGATAAAAGACAAATTAGTTACTACCTCTTTAGTAGAATTATGAAAAGTAATTCCGGGTTAATGCTCGTTATTTAAATTAAGAAAAATAAGGATGGTACCGTGCTCTTGCACTCCTAAAGTACCATCCTTTTGTATATATGGAGGAAGATATTATGATAAATATTAAAGAAGATGAACGATTAGCAAAATTAAACCACAGTGGAGCTCACTTATTAGCTCAAGCTGTAAAGCACTTGTATCCTCAAGCCAAATTTTGGGTTGGTCCAGTTATCGAGGAAGGCTTCTATTATGACATAGATTTAAAAGATGTTACTTTAACAGAAGAAGATCTACCAAAAATTGAGAAAGAAATGAAAAAAATTGTTAAAGATGGTAAAAAGATAATTCGACATGAAATCACTAAAGAACAAGCACTAGATATGTTTAAAGATGATGAGTACAAAATTGATTTAATAGAAAGAATGCCAGAAAATGAAATAATTAGTTGCTACAGCCAAGGAGACTTTACAGATTTATGTCGTGGACCACATGTTGATAGTACTAAAGAACTTAAATACTTTAAGCTTTTAAAAGTATCAGGTGCGTATTTCAAAGGAGATTCCAAGAATAAAATGCTACAAAGAATTTATGGAATTTGTTTTGACAATGAAGAAGATTTAAATAAACACCTAGAATTCCTAGAAGAATGTAGGCAAAGAGACCATAGAAAAATAGGTAAAGATTTAGAAATCTTTATGTTTGCTGATTTAGTAGGTAAAGGACTACCTATGTGGTTGCCTAACGGATTTATAATAAGAAGAACTTTAATTGATTATATTACGGATAAAGAAATAGACTTAGGTTACAAGCACGTTATGACTCCTTCTTTAGGAAACGTCGATCTTTATAAAACTTCAGGTCATTGGGATCATTATAAAGATGATATGTTTCCAGCTATGGAATTAGATGATGAATCTTATGTCTTAAGACCTATGAATTGTCCTCATCATATGATGATGTTTAAAAGCAAATTACATTCCTACCGTGATTTACCTGTGAGAATTGCTGAGATTGCTAATGATTTTAGATATGAAGCGAGTGGAGCTGTATGTGGCATTGAAAGAACGCGTGCCTTTACACAAAATGATTCTCATATCTTCTGCAGACCTGACCAAATAAAAGACGAATTCAAAAAAGTAATTAATTTAATTTTAGATGTTTATCATGACTTTGGCTTTAAAGATTTTAGCTTTAGATTAAGCTTAAGAGATAAAAATGATACTGAAAAATATTTTGGTAATGATGAGCTATGGATTAAAAGCGAACAAGCGCTTCGCGAAGTTTTAGATGAAGTAGAAGCTGACTACTACGAAGCTGAAGGAGAAGCTGCTTTTTATGGACCCAAACTAGATGTTCAAGTAAAAAGCGCTATTGGGCATGACGTTACTTTATCAACAATTCAACTTGATTACCAACTACCAGAAAGATTTGAATTAACATATATCGATGAGACAGGAGCCAAAGTAAGACCTGTTGTTATACATAGAGCTATTTTAGGTTCATTAGATCGATTTATAGCTTTCCTTCTAGAAGAAACAAAAGGAAATTTACCTCTATGGCTTGCCCCAACTCAAGTTGAAATTATTCCAGTATCAACCGAACATCATAGCGAATATGCAAAAGAAATAGAAGAATTATTGCTAGCACAAAAAATTCGCGTTGAGACAGATTTCAGAAATGAAAAATTAGGCTATAAAATGCGAGAGGCTCAAACTAAAAAAATTCCTTATTCTCTTGTAATAGGAGATAATGAAAAGGAAAATAATACTGTAACATATAGATACCATGGTAAAGAAGAAAAAGTAACCGTAACAGTAGATGAGTTTATAAATTTGGTAAAAAAAGAAGTCAAAGAAAAAATTAGACATTAATAATAATACTCCTAGTTTTTATGTATATATTATAAAAATGGTAATAATAAATGATGCCATTTTTTTCTTGCAATTTTATGACGGGGGGGGTATAATAGAAATGAGAGTAAATAATAGAAAGTGCCAATGTGAAAGACAAAATGTTATTAGCAATTAATGAAAAAAATAATCACTTTTGTTGTTTTCATGGTGCGTGAAATTGGAGGAATAACATTGTATGAGAAAGAAGAAAATAAATAAAATAATGATAATAGTGGCGTTATTTTTGTTTGTAGTAATGGGAATAGGCTACTCATATTTATCCAGGACACTAGGAGTAAGTGGTAATGTCACAGTGAAACCCAAACTATGCAGGAGAGCAGATGTTTCTACACTACACACCGAAATATGTAAAGCACACTTTGAATATCACAACGCATGTGATAAATTGTATAGTGTAGGAGAAATCATAACATATGGTAACAAGAGTACAACAAATGGTGAATTAAAATCAGGAGATGCTTTTGACTGTGATGTGGATGGTGATGGCATTTATAATAGCGACACAGAAAGATTTTATTATGTAAGTGATTATTACGATACGACAAGTAAGTCATTTAATAGTGATTATGCCACCTTAATTTACTATAATAATGTAAAAGCAGGAGAGCCTGATAATAAAGCAACATTTGCGTATGATGCAAGTAATCAAAACTGGCACGGACCCCAGACAGGTTATGTAGAGTTACCAAGTACAAGAGAGTGGAGTAAAGTAACATTGTTACAGGATACTAGACAACTACTAAATGAAAGTGCAGGAAATACTACTGTTGGTGAAACGTTAGGAACATTTACTTATACTGATAAAGCTGCCAGATTATTAACTGTTCAAGAAGTAAATAAAGCCTGCGGAATAACTGTGGGTAGTTATAAAACTGGAGAACTAGATACTTGTGAATATTTACTAGAAAATACCTGGTATTCAGACCTAGGACTCACTCACTGGTGGTTAGAGTCCGTACCCTCGGATTATTCTAACTGCATTTGGATTATGTACGGCCAACAACGCTTTGTGGGTAACGATCGTGCTAATTATGATACCATCATTGGTTTCCGCCCTGCTATCGATGTCTTAAAAACTGATATTTTGTATTAAATTGTAGCTCGTAAATTTGAAAAGTTTAATTATTTTGCAAATTCATCTCGACTGCAATTTTTTTCTTGCAATTTCAATACGGGGGGGGGGTATAATAGAAAGAGAAGATAAAGATTGAAAGAGTTATG
>CANRBB010000053.1 GCA_947628745.1 uncultured Bacilli bacterium
ATAAAAATTACGTTTATCTTTGTCCTTAATAATCATCAATTCACAATAATGTGACCAGCTTAATTTTTCATTTAATTTATCAAAGTTTGGATATGTTTTATAGAAAATTCTCATATATTTTAGATTAGATATAGAATATCCTTTTCCTAAATATTTAGTAAGTTCATCTGATAATCCTTTTAAAATTTCTTTACCATATTCTAATCGGTTGTTAAATTCATTTTCATTTGACACTATTATTCTTCCTATATTCCAATACACATAAATGATAGATTTATTTATTTCATTAGATAAACTAGATTTAACTTCTTCTACTAAATTAGTAATTTCTTGTATCATTTTATTGCCACTTTTTTCTAACATAATTGCTCCTTTCTGAATTAGTCAGACGCGTCTGGCTAATTTATTTTTCTTTTAAAATATTACTAATATTTTACCATATAAATTGCCGGACAGCATCTAATATTTTTATAATTTTAATTTTATCGATTAATATCATCTTTTGCTATTGTGTAATCCTTTGAATTATTAATTTTACCTTATTTACCTTTTAAAATAATGTGTAATTTTTATAAAAATAAACCTTTAAACTCTTATCATTTCCTTTTTTATGTTTTTATCAAAATTTTGTTCTTTGTATTTGCCAAATAATTTTGTTATGTTATAATTGGTTAAGATAGGTGAGGTACTTAGTGCTTGATTACTGTCTTGTATGACTTATAGTAAAGGATAGGTGAATGTTGAGGGTGGTCTCCTTGATTAAATATGACGAAAAAGAAAAAAGTTATTTTAGTAGTTTTAGCTGTTATGTTATTAGTAGGGACATTAATATATAGGGGACTAAATTTGTCGTTTGCAGCTGGATCTAGTGAACTTCCTGAGACCTTAACTAGTAAAAGTGGAGACCCTTCATCTGATGGTGCGACTCTAATAGAAGGCTTATTTAATAATTCTAAATATTTGGAGGATAGCTCAGGAACTAGATATGTAGCTTACTGTTTAAATAAAGAAAAGGGTTGGCCTAATGACCATACCTTACAGAAATCAGCCTCACCTTTAGATAATGGGTATGCATATATGGTATTAAATGGTTATCCCTCTAAGTCACTTACTGGTGATGCTAAAAACGATTTATATTTAACACAGATTGCCTTATGGTTTTATCAAGATAGAGCTAATGGGGTTGATGATGGAAGCGATGGAGTTTTGACTGCTCAGGAAAAACAAAAAATAATGAGCTCACAGTATTATGAACCATATATTAAAAAATTGATTGATGGAGCGTTAAGTGCAAAAACAACAGGAGTTACACCTAATCCTATTTTCACAGTTAATTCTAGTTCATTTAAATTATCATCTGATCATCAATATTTGATAACTGATGTTATAGCAGTTACATCTAATATTACATTCCCAAGTTATAAAGTATCATTAAATAATGATAAATATGAGGTTTTAGATGAGCTTGGAAGTGTGGTAAGTAGTGGTAATTCAATAAATTATGGTAAGGGTTTCAAAATTAGAGTACCACTTAGTGCTGTAAAAAATGCTGATTCTAAATCTTTAAAAATAAGTATTATTGTTGATTATACACAAAGTGATACATATTTATACCAACCACAAGCTGGTGATAGTTCAGCAAGTAATATCCAAGATGTAGCTATTGCTGCTTTAGTTGCTACAGAAAAACAAAAAGTGGCTGAGACTACGGTATCTTTACCACTTGGTTCTTTGACAATCAAAAAAGTGGCAGATGGTCATGATGAAAATTTAGAGGGAGCTCAAATACAGGTAAAAAGGGTAGCAACGGATGAAGTAGTAAAAACATTTACAACAAGTTCTAATGCAGAAGTTATTTCTGATTTATTGCCTGGTGAGTATACGGTTACAGAATTAACTCCACCTACGGGATATACTATTGATTCTGTTAAAAATGTAGTTATTTCAGATAGTAATTTAACGCCAAGTACAACTTTGACAGATAAAAAGTTAACAGTTCGTGTAAAAAAGGTAAATGGAGAAGGAAAAGCGATTCCTGGTGCTGTGATAGGAATTTATAGAAGTTCTGATAATCACTTAGTTAAATCTATTAATTCTGGTGATGATTATGTTGAAGCAAATGATATTGGTTTTGGTAATTATTATGCCCAAGAGATAACTGCTCCAGCAGGATATAAGAAAGATAGCACTAAGCATGAATTTAGTTTGTCTGATGAGAATTTAGAGGCTGAGATTACAATTACTAATGTTTTGAATTCTACTGATATCTTAAAAGTAGATGAAGAAGGACAGCCTTTGGCTGGTGCAGTGCTTAAAATAGTAGATAGCAATGGTACGGAAAAAGATACTTTTACATCTACTACATCACCACACAGAATAGAGGGCTTAGAAGCTGGAACATATTATGTAGAAGAAGTATCAGCTCCTTCAGGATATAAAAAGAGCACTACGCGAAAACAATTTACGATTACTGAAGACCAACAAGTAACCCAAACAATTACTTTTGAAAATGTAAAAAATGGTTTATCAATTACTAAAGTAGATGAAAGTAGTTTACCTATTGCGGGGGCTAGACTTCGTGTATATAACGATTCAGGATATTCTTATGAATTTGAAACTACAGCTAAAGCAACGGTTATTCAAGGCCTTGCTAGTGGAACTTATCATGTGGCAGAAGTATCAGCTCCTGATGGCTTTGTAAAAAGTAATGAAGTAAAAGATGTTGTTATTAATGATACTGATCAAGCTAATGCTTCTGTAAGTTTTCCAAATAAACGTAACGTTATTAAAGTAGCTAAAATAGATGCTGATAGTGGAACATATTTAGCGGGAGCTACTATGCAGTTGTTAGATTCTGATGGTTCATTAGTAGACTCATGGGTATCGACAGCACAAGCACATACTATATCAAGTTTAACTTTGAAGCATGGAACTTATACTCTTAAGGAAATAAAAGCACCAACAGGTTATATTCTAAATACAGAGGCTGTAACAATTAATATTGATGAAAACTCAGATAATGAACATGTATATACTATGTCTGATAAAAAAATAGATGTCGAAGTATTAAAAGTAGATAATCTTGAGAAACCACTTGCTGGTGTAACATTAACTTTGTTGGACGCTAATAAGCAAACACTGAATAAAACTTGGACAACTACGACAAATCCATATAAATTAGAAGATTTAAGTGAGGGTACTTATTACATACAAGAAGTAAGTACAATAGATGGTTATATTTTAGATAAGAGCTTAAAGAAGATAGAAATTAATAGCTCTAATCCAAAGCAAACAGTTAAGTTTACGAATAAACCAATAGTATTAGAACTTGCTAAAATAGATTTTGCGACTAATCAAATGATTGCGGGAGCTACTTTAAAATTATCACGTGAAGATGGTGGAATGGAGCCAATTACATGGGTAAGTAATAATACAGTAAAGACGATAACAGGAATTAAAGCTGGAACTTATATTTTAGAAGAAATAAAGGCTCCAGAGGGGTATGTATCTAGCGCTAGTAAAATCGTATTTGAAGTAAAAAATACAGGGGAAGTACAAAGAGTTTCGATGAAAAGTAACTATGTTACACTAAAAGTAGTTAATAGAAAACTTAATGTAGATACTAATGGTGTAAAAGACTTTAAATTTAAATTAGAAGATAAGACGGGAAAAGAAATTGAGAGTTGGACTAGTGATGGTAGTATCCATGTTAGCAAAGCGTTAACAAATGGTGAATATATTTTAAGAGAAATTTCAGTACCAGATGGATATATAAAGAGTACAGGATCTTATCCATTTAATGTCTCAGATAGCGAAAACTTGGATGTTGTTAAATTATTGAATGATATCATTACAGTTAATATCTCCAAGAAGGATATTACTAATGGAGAAGAAGTAGAGGGAGCCGAATTGGTTTTGAAAAATAGTAATGGAGATGTTATTGATACTTGGGTATCTAAAAAGGAAGCTCATGTAATAACTAAGCTTCCAGTAGGTAAATATAAGTTAACAGAAACTATTGCTCCTGATGGATATGTTTTAAATAAATCAACAGTAGAATTTGAGGTATTGGAAACAGGACAAGTACAGGCACAGACGATGTATAATCAGCCTATTATTGACGTACCAGATACAGCTAAATATGTAGCTAAGTGGGTTTATGTAGTAGCAGTTATATTATTATGCAGTGGTCTTGGTATAATCTTTATGGCATATCGGAGAAATAAATTTAATTAAAATAAGAATGGCTTTTGCTTGTTCTTATTTTCTTTTACAGTAAAACAATAATGTATTATAATTATTATGGGAAGTGAGAACGTGATTTATTTAGATTATAGTGCTACAACACCGGTTGATGAGAGTGTTTTAGATACATATGTAAAGGTGACTAAAAATTATGTGGGTAACCCTAATTCATTACATAAATTGGGGTTTGAAGCAGGTAAATTAATTGATGAAGCGACTGCTCAGATAAAGAAAGTATTATCTCTTGCAGGTAAAGAAATTATTTATACAAGTGGAGCAACAGAAGCTAATAATTTGGCTATTTTTGGCGTTTGTTATAAGTATCAACATAGGGGTAAACATATTATAACTACACATTTGGAACATAAATCAGTTTTAGAACCTTTAAAGGTTTTGGAAAAAGAGGGATACGAAATAAGTTATGTTTCCTTAAATGAAGATAAAACTGTAAATTTAGAACATTTGAAATCTTTAATACGTGAAGATACAATATTGGTGTCGATAGCTTTTATTAATAGTGAAGTAGGGGTAAAGCAAGATTTAGTTAAAATAAAGGAGGTTTTAGCTCAATATCCTAAAATAATTTTTCATTCTGATATTACACAGGGTGTTGGTAAAATTAAATTTGATTTAAATGTTTTGGATTTAGCAAGTTTTTCAGCTCAAAAGTTTTATGGTATGAAAGGGATAGGAGGTTTAATTAAAAATACTAATCTTGATATTTCTCCTATAATATATGGAGGTAAATCTACTACTAGATTTAGAGCAGGAACTCCTCCAACAGCTTTAATAGTTTCAATGGCTAAGGCCCTAAGACTGGCATATGATAATATAGAGGAAAAATATAAATGTGTAGAAAAATTAAACCAAATTTTGCTTATGAATTTGCGTGATAATCATTATATTGTGATTAATAGCCCCGATAAAGCAATTCCTCATATTGTTAATTTTAGTGTATTAGATATTAAGGCAGAAACACTTTTACATGCTTTGGAGGAAGAAGAGATTTATATATCTACAAAAACAGCTTGTAGTAGTATAGATTACAGTGAAAGTGTTTATAATATAACGGGAGATAAAAAAAGAGCAGAGCATAGTTTAAGAGTAAGCATATCCCATTTGACGAGTAAAGAAGAAATATTGTGTTTTGTGATGATGCTAGAAGATAAGATTGAAAGACTTAGGAGAATTAATAGCTAAAAGTCAAGATAAAGTACGAAAAAAGTGTAAACTTGACATAATTTGTAATTTGTGGTATCATTTAGAAGTACTGATTTTAATACATTTAGGTGTATTTAATTATGAGGTGAAAGATGAAAAAAGCAAATTATATTGCTGCTGTTATATCAACAATTGGGTTTTCATTAATTTTGGTAGCAATGGTAATATTAGATAGTAGTTATAATTTTATAGATGATGTAAGCATAACAGATAGCATTGATTCTAAAGTGATAGCTGCTAGTACAGTTGTAAGAGTAAATAATGATGAGGCAGATAATGATCTCAATTCATTAGAAATATCTAGTGAAAGAGAGATTGCTCCTGCTAAAATGTTACGTGTAGAAGTTTTTGATGGCTTAACTCTTGAGGAGTTGACAGCTCGACTTAATAAAAGTTTAGGAACAGATTTATTGGCAGGTAAGGGAGAATTAATAGCAAGTTATTCTTTATCTAAAGGAGTTGATCCTTATCTTGTGACAGCTATTATGTTACATGAAACTGGTTGTGGTACGAGATGTAGTGCTTTAGCAAGGACGTGTAACAATGTAGCTGGACAAAAAGGAAGCCCTAGTTGTATGGGATCATACAAAGGGTATCAAACTATTGATGATGGTATTAGAGGAGCTATTGATAATCTTTACAATAACTTTTATGCTAAAGGCTTAACTACCGTAGAGACAATTGCACCAAGATATGCAGAAAGTAGTGCTTGGCCAATTAAAATAAATAGTTATATTACTAAGATTAAGACAAAATAAAAGAGCTAATCGATATTTATCGAAAGCTCTTTTTTAGTCCTCAATTTCAATAGCACTTGTTGGACAAGTTTCAGCAGCATCATTAGCTAAATCTTTTTCCTCATCAGGAATTTCTTCTTTTATAGGTGTTGATAAATTATCTTCATCAAACTCAAATAAATTATTTGCAAGTGCAACACAAGCACCACAGCTGATACATCTGTCTTTAACAACTTTTACTTTCACCTTTTTTCACCTCACCTAAATTCTAACAAAAAAGAACTTCTAAGTAAATACAAAAGGGCTTAAAAACTAGCAAAATTCCGAAAACTTGAATTTAGCAACATTAATACGTATATTTTTGTATTTGCCCTATAAAAAATGTAAAAGTTTATAAGAGTATGCAAATAATATGGCTAAACAAAAAGTTAAATTCCCAATATTTTAATATACAAATATTATTTTTTTTTTGAGTTAAACCATTTTAGTCTTCTCTTAAGCAGTTTTGTATGCTAAAATAATAATAATAGGGAATCGAGTGAAGGTGATAGAATGTCCAGTAGAATGAATAGATATGACAGAGTTTCTGCCAAAACTATGACGAGAAGTGCGAGGAATAAAGAATTATATAGCACTCTTAATAATAATCAAACTTATACTACTTATACAGACATTAACCAAACTAACGCAGTAGTTATTGATGCAGCTCAGAAAAATTACCGAACAAGGGAAGGATATCAAAAAATAAAAGAATATAATGACCTTATTCCCCAGCCTAAAGTAAAAAGAGAACTAGATGATTTTAATAATTTTTACCGAGATAGAGGTAATAAAATATATGATATAAATAGTGTAATTGAAGAAGCAAAAAGAAATAGAATTAAAAAAGATGAGTTAGAAGAAAAAAGAAAATTAAAAAATACTAGTTATAATATTTTAGCGTCTCTTAATAAAGAAGAATTAGAACGATATAAACGAGAAATGCATAAGGTGATAAGAGCAGATCAAGAAGATATAAAAGAAATAATTAATACGATTACTACAAAAACTATCAATGGTGAAATAGACCAAGAAACAGGAGTTAATTTACTAAGTGACTTAATGGCAACTCAAGCAATGGATAGAATTGAAGGAATTACCTCAGATAAAGATGCAGAACGAACTGATAATGAAGAAGAAGTAGTTAGTAAAAAGATAGATACTGAAGAACAGATAGGAATAAGTCAAAAATTAAATACATCAGATATAGAATTAGTAAAAGAAAAAGAAATAGAAGTAATAAAAAAAGAAAAAGAATATAAAGAGAAAAATCAAGATAAAAATATTTTTAAAGATATGGATCAATCATTTTATACAAGAAGTATGGACTTATCAGATAAAGATTTTGAAACAGGAGATGGAGAATTAAAAAAAGAAAGCGTGGCATTAAAAGTTGTAAAAACAATCATTATATTAATATTTTTGGCAGTAGCAGCAGTGCTTCTATATTATATAATAACAAAATATCTAGTTTAACTAGATGTTTTTCTTCAAAAATTTATAACTTTTATTTATTAGATGTGATATGATATTAATGTTAGAGTGGTGGTATAGTGAATATAAAAT
>CANRBB010000054.1 GCA_947628745.1 uncultured Bacilli bacterium
ATTTCTCTCCCTTTGGGGCTGTTTTTATGCAAGATTTTAAAATTTAGTAATAATCATTAATTTAATATAGCAACAGGTAGTGACAGCAAAGTGTTTAATAGCAATATCATTTTTATTAATATACCAGTGTCCTCTATAAAATTTCACTAAAATTTAAAATATTTGCTCTTTTTATACTAATGATTCAAGTTATAACTTTCTTTATTTTATTTTAATTAGTTATTAAACCTGAAGTAGCATATATCTCCATCTTTAACTAGGTAATCTTTACCTTCTAATCTAGACTTACCGGCTTCTTTAACTTTTGTTTCATTTCCATATTTAATAAGATCTTCGTAGCTCATAACTTCAGCTTTGATAAAGCCTTTTTCAAAATCAGTATGGATAATACCTGCACATTTTTTAGCATTCATTCCTTTCTTGAATGTCCAAGCACGTACTTCATCTTTACCCACAGTAAAATAAGTAGCTAAACCTAAAAGATCATATGTTACTTTAATTAGTTTGTCTAAACCACTTGCTTCAATACCTAAACATTCTAAAAAATCATGCTGTTCTTCTTCTGGTAATTCACTTAGTTCTTCTTCGACCTTAGCGCACAATGTAACAACAGGTGCATTTTCTCTTGAGACATATTCCTTTACCTTTAAAACAAAGTTATTTTCTTCAGATATTTCATTTTCTGAAACATTGGCTAAATAAATTATAGGCTTAATAGTCAAAAAGCTGTAACTTTTTAATAATTCTTTTTCCTCTTTAGTATAATTTACTAATCTTAAGGGAATATTTTTTTCTAAAGCTGTTTTGGCTCTTTCCAATAATTCTACCTCTAATAAATCATTTTTATCTTTTGTAGTTTTTGCTTTTTTTCTTATTTTTTCAAGTCTATTATTGACAATATCTAAATCTGCAATAGCAAGTTCCAAATTAATTGTTTCAATATCACGGATAGGGTCAACTTCTCCGTCTACGTGAATAATTTTTCCGTCATTAAAACATCTAACGACTTCGCAAATAGCATCGGTTTCACGAATATGTGACAAAAATTTATTTCCTAATCCTTCTCCAAGGGAGGCGCCTTTTACTAAACCAGCAATATCTGTAAATTCATAAGTTGTGTGAATTAATCTATCTGGATGGTATATTTCATTTAATTTATCAATTCTTTCATCAGGAACCACTACAACACCAATATTTGGCTCAATGGTTGCAAAAGGATAATTTTCTGCAAGAATGTGTTTTTTGGTAATAGCGTTAAATAGTGTTGATTTTCCTACGTTTGGCAATCCAACTATACCTGCTGTTAAACTCATATAAATACCTCTTTTCTTTTGTTATTATAGCAGAAACATAATTTTTTGAATAGGGAAATAAGAAAAAAAGCACACGCTGTGCTTAAATAGTAGGCTTAACTCCTGGACCTATTGGAAGTCCTGTTATATACCATAATACTATAATTAATATCCAGGTTATAGTAATGATTAAAAAATATGGTATGACAAAGCTTATTGATTGTCTTATAGAAATTGGCTTTTCTTTATGCTGGTTATATAAATTAAGATATCCCAAATAAATAATGTAAAAAGATAATAGGGGAGTGATACCAGCAGTTATGGAGTGACTAGCTCTTAAAATTATTTGTGCAAATTGGGGTGAAATATTATTCTGCATGAAAATTGGCACAACAATAGGGGAGAATATCATCCATTTTGTTGAAAGGCTTGGGCAAAATATATTAGCAATAGACATTAGGATTACAGTTACCACAATTAAAGCTATCCCATTAAGTTCTAGATTACTTAGAAGAGTTGCTAACCAACTAGTGATTATAATTCCTATATTTGATCTACGCCAAATTGAAATAAACTGTGAAAATACAAAAATTAAACCTAATATCATACCAAATTCTTTAAACGTATCATTCATTTTATCTATTAAATCGCGATCATTTTTTATAGTTTTAGCGCCGATTCCATAAGATAATCCTGCTGCAATAAAAAGAATAGAAACCATATAAGTAAAACCATCTAGAAAATATGATGTAAGTCCAAATAATTGATCTACATATGTTTTTGCAGTAGTATCTAATAATAGTCCTGAACCTGGTAAGTTTGGTGTTATCATATAAGCAAATAATATTATGATAATTATAGTTGTGATTAAAGCATTTCTTAACCCTTTTTTACTATTTTTTTCAAAGGCTATTTTCTTTTCTTCTTCGTCTTGAATATCTATTAATAATAGCTCACTTGTTTCTAGAGTTTTGCCAGTTACTTTATCATGACGATGATATTTTGGAAGTCTTGGACCTATTATTTTTTCTATAACTGGAGTACCTACAAGTGGCAATATTAGAGAAGTTACTATGATAAATATTAAATTGGAGGTAAGACTTATATGAGCGGTACTATCTATTAAGCTAGCTGCACTGCTGGTATAGGGAATTAATTCTACTTCTTGTGAACCAACGAATAGTGTTACTCCGTATCCAAAGGCAACTCCACAAAATGCTGTGACAATACCAAGTAAAGGATTGCGACCATTTATTTCATATATTATAGCTGCTAGAGGAATAAGAATTGCATAACCGACTTCATTTACTATTGTAGATATCACACCTAAAAATAAAATGATAAAAGTTAATTGATTTTTTGATAATTTTTTTATATATTTTTGTGAGAGTATTTCTAATAATCCTGTTGCTTTTAATACACTTACACCTATTAATGAAATTAGTAACATGCATAGTGGAGTAAAGCCCATAAAGTTTATAAGGGCATTACTTATTATATATTTCATATTGTCATAATTGAATAGATTCTCAACGACAATTAAATTTGAATCTAAGTCTTGACCGCTTACTTTAATAGTATTGTATGTCGATTGCATTTCTAGGGAAGCCAATATTGAACTTAATATCATTGTTAAAAATATTGCAACCGTAAACATTGTTATAGGGTGAAAGAAGAATTTTTTTAGTTTCAATTTTCTCTTTTCAGGCATACTATTCACCATCCGTAATTATTTTTTTTATTTTTTTATTTAAGTCAATGCGTGGAATAAAAAGACTGCGACCACAGGTTAGACATTTTATTTTAATATCTGCACCTAATCTAGTTATTTCCCATTCAAATCCTCCACAAGGATGTTTCTTTTTTAATATTATCTTTGTTCCTATTTCATAATTATTATTTTCCATTATGCACCTCTATTTGTTGATATGGTATTTTAATATTGGCTTTATCTAGCGCCATTTTTATTTCTTTCCTCATTATACGTTCTGCTTCTATATGCTTCATTGAAGAAACTGGGCATGTAATACGGTATGTAACTTGTGAATCTTTGAGATCATTAATGCCTAAAAGTTTAGCTTCACCTCTACTATTTGGAATAATTGTGGCTAATTTGTTTGTAAGTTTTTGTAATACTTGTTCAATTTTTTCCTCATCTTCTTCATAAGCTATTCCAACATCAACAATCGCAAGTGAATCTTGTAAATTATAGTTGATAACTTCATTAATCGTGTGGTTCGCAATTATTTTAACTCTTCCCTTATAATCTTTTATTCTAGTTGTCTTTAGACCTATAAATATTACTTCTCCCATAAAGCCATTTACTTCAATAGTATCACCAATTTCATATTGATCTTCAGCTATTATAAATATTCCGGCTAGTAAATCTTTAGCTATATCTTGAAAAGCTAATCCAATAATTGCTGCTGTAATACCTACTCCTGCTAGTATTGATTTAACATTAACTCCAAATAATGATAAGATAGCTAAAACAATAAATATTATTATTAGATATTTTATAACATTTAAAATAATTATTTTTAGTGTATCAACTCTTTTTTGATGATGTTTATCATTAATTTTTATTATGCTTTTCTTTGTAAAAATTTTTTCTAAAAGGCGTTTGATCAATTTATATGAAATATATCCTATTAGTATATATAGAATAGGATATATAAAATATTTTATTTCTATGTTATGAAATTTTGGTAAATTTAACATCAGAGTTTCTCCTTACTTATCTAAATGCATTATTTCTAGTAACCTATTTAAATCATTTGAATTAGTAAATGTTATTTCTATTTTTTTATTTTTTATTTTTACTTTGGTGCCCAATTTTTCACTTAATGTTTCTTCTAAATATGAATAAGCATTTTCTTTCTTTTGTTTGGGAATGTTAATGCTGTTTTTTCTTTTAAAATCATGAGCAGATGAGGTAATTTCTTCTAATTCTCGTACACTTATCTCATCAGTGATTATCTTATCAGTTAATTCCTTAATTTGATATGGATCTTCTAGTTTGCTTAATATCTTAGCGTGACCCATAGATATTTTGTTTTCATTAATTAAGTTTTGTGTTTCTTTTGGTAAATTTAGGAGTCCTATGGTATTGGTAATATATGATCTACTTTTACCAACACGCTTTGCTAATTGTTCTTGAGTTAAATTTAAGGCTACGCATAACTTTTTATAGGCATTGGCTTCTTCAATTGATGTTAAATTTTCTCTTTGAAGATTTTCAAGGAGAGCTATTTCCATCATTTCTTCATCATTAAATTCTCTAATGATTGCGGGTATTTCTTTTAACCCAGCCATAGTAGATGCTTTAACTCTTCTTTCTCCAGCAATTATTTCGTATCCCTTAATACTTGGTTTGACAATTATTGGTTGAAAAACGCCATGTTCTTTAATTGATGAGGCTAGTTCTTCTAGGGCCTCTTCTTTAAATATTTTTCTTGGCTGATAAGGATTGCTTCTGAGTTCTGAAAGCTTTATCATTTTTATTTCATCTTTAGGGGTACTTTGTACTATTTTTTCTTCTACTTTACTAAAGTCCAATGGTTCACTATTAAATAGTTCTTCTAACCCTTTTCCTAAAGCTTTTCTCTGAATATTATTCTCCATTTCTTTCAATCACTTCCTTTGCTAAATTTATATATGCAGCAGAGCCTCTACTTTTTGGGTCATAAGCAATGATAGGTTCTCCATGAGATGGAGCCTCTGTTAATCTGATTAATCTTGGAATAATTGTATTGTATACTTTTTCTTTAAAAAATTTTCTTATGTCATCTACTACTTCTATTCCTAAATTTGTCCTTGAATCAAGCATTGTTAAAAGTACTCCTTCTATTTCTAGATTTGGATTTAACGTCTTTTGAGCTAACATGATGGTATTAAGTAATTGCATAATTCCTTCAAGGGCAAAAAATTCGCATTGGACAGGAATAATTACTGAATTTGATGCTGTTAGAGCATTAGTAGTAATTAAGCCTAAGGATGGTGGGCAATCTATTATAATAAAATCAAACTTAGATGAAATATTTTCTATATGTTTTTTTAATTGTGCACCCTTGGTAAATCCTGGTTCAGTTTGACCTTTTTCTATCAATTCTATATCTAATCCGGCTAAGTTTATAGTTGCTGGAATAACATATAAATTGCGATATTTGGTTTTAACTATCGACTCTTCGATACTGCATTTTTCCGTTAAAACATCGTAGATACTCGTTTTGATATCAGCTTTATTTATACCTACTCCAGTTGTTGTGTTACCTTGAGGATCTAAATCGATTAATAATACTTTTTTATTTAGGGCTGCTAAGGACGCAGATAGATTAATACTGGTTGTTGTTTTGCCTACGCCACCTTTTTGATTGACTAATGATATTATTTTGCTCATATTCTATCACCTTATCCTTATTTTCTCACATTTAATATTGTATCAAAAAAACAGTGCTTTGAAAACTAAATATCAAAAAAAGTTACAAAGATCGATATTTATTTCATTGGTTATTGAAGCTAAAAAAGAAAAGTGCAATAAACACTCTTTTCCAAGCAATTTGTTACACTATATAACACTTATTAATTATTTAATACTATCTTTGTCAATTCTTATAACTATTTGATATTGATTTTCAAAGTCCATCTCATCTGTATCAATCTTAGCACCACTTTTTTCAATAAAATCAACTACATTTCTAATTTGATTTACTATTTGATTAATATTATATTGTTTGATTCTTGCTTTTTGTGGAATGTTGTAAGTTTCTTCAATTAAAGCCATACCCAAAGATTTTTGGGGACTTGGTTCTGGTTTTGGATTATTGGCTGGTTGTTGAAAAAGGGTGTTAGTAAGATTATTTATAGAATTTTGTGGTTGAGACTGTTCCTTTTCTTGATTGTTATCTTTTGGAATTGGGTCCTTGAAATTTTTGATCACTGCGTTACTGTTAGTTGCCGAATTAGGAATGTTAACATTTTGTAAATCACTATTTTTGAAGTAATCGTTGTTAGATGGTTCTATATCAGCATTAATCATATCTAATGTTGGAACAGACACGTTTTGATTTGATACTTTATCTTGAGTTATATTAAATAAGTTGTCTAAATCATTAGAAATCTTGTTGTTTTGCTCTAAAGTGTTATTATTTAGTCGTTTATTGGTCATCAATATATCATTAACATCCATAGTTTTTGACTTTATTTGATTAATATCTATTTGACTTCCAGCCGAACTGGTACCAATATTGTAGTCGGGAATATTACTATCGATTTCTTCCGTATCATCATTATTTACTTCACCATAATTTACGATGGGATCTTCGTTTGCTTCCATTAAATTTGGTTTAGTATTAAAATTTTGAGGAATACTTTCTAAAGTCATATTGCTAGATGGCTCATTACTTGGTAAGGTAATGCTTGGACTATCAATACTAGCATTAATGTTTGGGGGAATTAGTTGAGAATTATTATTTACTATATTGTTTGTAGGCATTATTTCATTTTCCTTTGTAATTTGAGTTTTATCATTGCTAGGGTTAATTTTTTTGATTTCTTCTTCAAGTGCTTTGACTGTCATTTTTTCTGTAATTATTCTATTTAACAATTGTTTTTGTTGCTGTAAATCCTTAACATTTAATAATGTTCTAGCATGACGCTCAGAAATATTTTCTTTTAATAGAGCATCCTGAACTTCGTCTGGTAAAGATAATAATCTCAGTTTATTTGCTACTGCTGACTGACTTTTTCCCATGGTTTTGGCTAATGATTCTTGGGTAGATTGATCTAATTCTAAAATTTTTTGATATGTACGTGCTTCTTCAATGGGATTTAAGTTTTTTCTTTGAAGATTTTCAAGCAAAGCAACTTTTGCGGCTTCTTTATCGTCTAAATTATTAATTATAGCAGGAATTTTAGTCATACCCGCTAATGCTGATGCTTTATATCTTCTTTCGCCAGCTATTATTTCATATTTATTATTTACTTGGCGCACAATAATTGGCTGAATAACACCATGTTCTTTGATTGATGCTGCTAATTCTTTTAAGGCTTTTTCATCAAAAACTTCACGTGGTTGAAATCTATTTGGAATTATGTCATCTAAATGAAGAAATATAACTTCTTGTCCTGATTGCATAATACGACCCTCTTTCTATTCTGTACCCCTCTGTCTATTTATATATCTATTATATCACGTATAATACTAGTTAGTAAATTAGTAAAGTTGAAAAATATCAATTTATTAGTACAATGATATTTCTAAATGTAAGCTAAGTGTATCTCAGTTTTGATAATTTTTATCTATAATCTTTTTATAATTTTTTCTACAACCTTTTATA
>CANRBB010000055.1 GCA_947628745.1 uncultured Bacilli bacterium
TAGTTATATGGGGCATTTAAATTATGGTACATGTCATAACTTAACTTATCAGTACCTAATAAAAGATAGTCCTAAGTCTTAAGATAATTTTGGGAGATAATCTTCCTCTTTTTTTTGTTTTAATGTAGTATAAAAAAATTAAATAGTATGGTACAATTATAGGGAAATCTAAATCTAGATACAAATGAAAGAGAGGTGAAGTCGGGGTTACTCGGCATATAATGGATGAATTATTTAAAAAGATAAATATTAAACCAAAACAGAGGAAATTATATGATAGTGCTTTTTCACATTCAAGTTATGCAAATGAACATAAGTTAAAACAAGACTATGAAAGATTAGAATTTTTAGGAGATGCCGTAGTTGATTTAGTAGTGGCTGATTATCTTTATGAAAATTTCTATGAACCTGAGGGAGAAATGACTAAGGTAAGAGCTAGTTATGTTTGTGAAAATGCTTTATATGAATACTCAAATAAATTAGGATTACCTCAATATATAAAAGTAGGTAATGGAGAAAAAAATAAAGAAGGTAAATATAAAAAAGCAATTGTTGCGGATATATTTGAAGCTTTACTAGGAGCAATTTATATTGACTTAGGGTATATGGAAGCAAGAAGAGTAGCTTTAAGTGTTATTACACCATATATTGATAATAACGTTGTATTCTTTAGTGATTATAAATCTAGTTTACAAGAAGCTGTACAAACTAATAAACAAAGTGTGGAATATGTTTTGGTTGATGAAGTAGGACCATCACATGATAAAACATTTACTTTTGAAGCAAGAGTAGATGGAATACTTTATGGAGTAGGAACAGCTAAAAGTAAAAAAGAAGCAGAACAAGAAGCAGCAAAGGATGCACTAGACAAATTGGTGAACAAATGATATAATGAAGGTGATTGTTACTTTTAAGAAATTTTAAAAATTTTTGATGCGGGTTTAGATAATATATAAGAGTTAATATTTCAGATTAAGAAATATTGTTTTAATGTCATATTTAATTTCTTAAATGTAAGAGAGTTTGTAATAAAAATATAAAGAAAGGATCAATCAATTGTAATAATTTTGATAAGATTGAATACGGGGAAAATTATGAGCAAGATAAGAATTTTTAGTTTAGGGGGCCTAAATGAAGATGGAAAGAATCTATATGTAGTAGAAGTAGATAGAAAGATATTCGTTTTTGATGCGGGTTCTAAATATGATAATGATAGAAATTTAGGAATTGATTATATTATTCCTAATTATGAATACTTGATAAAAAATAAAAAAAATATAGTGGGTATATTTTTAACACACGGTCATCAAAGTAATATGGGGGCTGTTGTAGATATAGTTAAGAGTATTCCGGGGTTAAAAGTATATGGGGCAAAACTTACACTTGATATTTTAAAATCAGAAATGACTAGTAGTGAAGTTAGTAAAGTTAATTTAATTGAAGTTAAACCTCATGTTAAGATTAATTTTGGTAGATTAGCAGTTTTTCCTATTAGCATTACACATTCTATTCCTGACAGTTTACTTTATGTTTTGTATACCAAAGATGGGGCAATTGTTTATACGGGAGACTTTGTGTTTGATTCAACTGTAACAGATATATATAAAACAGATATAGGTAAACTTGCTTATGTAGGTAAGCAGGGAGTTTTATGTTTACTTAGTGAATCTCTTTATGCTGAAAGAGAAGGTCATACTAGTCCTAATAATAGAGCTAAGGCATTTATTAGGGAAGTGTTAACTAAAAGTGATAATAGGATTATTGCGACAGTATTTCCAGCACATTTTTATCGAATTCAAGAATTGTTTGATGAAATAGCTAATACACATCGTAAAGTTGTAATTATGGGTAAGAAATTACAAGAGTTAGTAAGTTACGCTAAAGATAATGGTTATTTAGTTTATGATAAAGTGATAGTTGGAGATTTATCTAACTTGAATGATAAAAATACAGTGGTATTAATATCTGATGAGAAGGGTAAACCATTTTTAAATTTACAAAGAATTATTAAAGGGTTTGATAAATATATAAAAATAAAAGAGACAGATACTATTTTTATTACAGAGCCTATTTATGATGGTATAGAAAAAGCAACAGCAGAAGTCATGGATGAGATAGCTATGCTTGGTGCAGATGCGGTTAATCTATCAAATAAAAAACATCTTTTACATCATGCTTCTAGAGAAGATTTAATGTTGATGATTAATCTAATTAACCCACAATATTATTTCCCAGTTAGAGGAGAATATCGTTATCAATTAGCTAATGCTAAAGTAGCTGAAGATGTTGGAATTCCAAAAAGTAATATTATCCTAAAGCAAAATGGGGATGTAGCAGAATTTATTGATGGAAAATTAAATTTAAAATGTTTTGATAAAGTAAAAGTTGGCGATATTTTAATAGATGGTAATAATGGGGAAGATGTAGGAGATTTAGTTCTTAAAGATCGTGAAATGTTAGGAGAAAATGGAATAGTTATCGTTAGTTGTACGCTTGATAAGGCTACTAAAAAAATTATGGGTGGACCTGAAATCTTAACAAGAGGTTTTATATATGTTAAGGATAATCAAGACTTATTGGACGAAACTAAAGAATTATGCGTAGAAATAATTAAAAAAAATATTAAGGATAATTCGACAAGAGTTGATTATAGTAATGTAAAAAATGATGTAAGAGAAAAGTTAGGACAGTTCTTTTATGAAAGGACTGAATCTAAACCAATGATTATAACAGTTATTCAGGAGGTATAGCTAAGTGATGGTTTTGTTGTATAGTGAAAGTAGGAAATTGATAGAAAAGAGTGGGCTTGGTAAAGCCATAAAACATCAGATGGAAGCTTTGGACTATGCCAAAGTAGATTACACAACTAATATCCATGACGATTACGATATTTTACATATAAATACTTATTTTATAAAGTCATACTTTATGCTTAGGAAAGCAAAAAAGGAGAACAAAAAAATAGTTTATTTTGCTCATTCTACCGAAGAAGATTATAAAGATGGGTTTATATTGGGGCATTTAACAAGTAAATTATTTAAAAAATGGATTTGTACATGTTATAAGAGGGGAGATATTATCTTAACTCCTACTGAGTATTCTAAAAATATACTTAGTAATTATGATGAATTAAAGGGAAAAAAAATAATAGATATATCTAATGGTATAGATACAAGTTTTTTTAAGAGAAAGAAAACAGATAGAAACAATTTTAGGAAACGTTATAATTTAGATGAAAATGAAAAAGTAGTTTTGGGAATAGGTTTATATATTAGACGTAAGGGAATAGTTGATTTTATAGAATTAGCGAGAAGACTTAGTAATTATAAATTTATATGGTATGGTTATAGTTCTTTAATGTTTGCGACTAACGATGTAAAAAGAGCATTTAAAAACTTACCTGATAATATTATATTTGCAGGGTATGTTGAAAAAGAGCTTATAAGAGAAGCTTTAGGAGGATGTGACTTATATTTTTTCCCAACTTATGAGGAAACAGAGGGTATTCCTTTGATTGAGGCTTGTAGTGTGGGTTGTAATATTTTACTTAGAGATATTAAAATATGGGAGTCATTAGTTGAAGATAAAAAACAAGTTTATAAAGGTAAAAATATAGATGAGTTTCAAGAGATTATTTGTAATATATTAGAAAAAAAAGTGCCATCTTTAGAAGATAAGGCACATGATATTGCTGAAGAAAGAGATATAAAAAAAATAGGCAAAAAGTTAAAAAAAATATACCAAAGCCTAGATTAGTTATTTATAATTATATACTCTTTCTTTTTCACGAGTAATATTTAAAATAATAGCAAGCATAATCATATAGGATAAAAGACTAGAACCACCATAGCTGATAAAGGGTAAGGTAATACCGGTAATTGGTAAAAGACCAATAGTCATACCAACGTTTTCAATGTGTTGGAAAATAAGACAACTGCTGATACCTATTAACATATATTTATCTTTGGTGGCAAGTTTTCTATTAGCTAATTTAATAATATAAGTATCAAAATAGCTGATAGCAAGTAATAAAATAAAACTACCTATAAGTCCGAAATTAGAAGCAAATACGGCAAAGATAAAGTCTGTTGATGATTCAGGAAAATAAAGAGGAGTCTTATTAAAACCGTGGCCTAAAAAACCACTGGAACCGATAGATGCAAGAGCATTTTCTAACTGTATTCCAGAACCGCTTTGCCATTTTAAAATACGATCAATTCGATAAAACATTTTAGTACCAAAAATATCAATAAAAGTATTTACTTGGTAAGAATATAAAAGTGCAAAACTAATTATAAAAATAAGAATAATACTAAATAAAATAACAAACCATCTCGCTCTGATGCCAGATATTGCCATCATAGAAAAATAAATAATACAATACATAATAACAGCTCCAGTATCCGGCTCTAAAAAAGTAAGAAGTGAAGGAACTAATAAAATAAGAAGGGTCTTAAAAATAAATAAGAATTCATCTTTAAGAGAAGGGTTTGAATATGAATATTTATAATTACTAATCATTTGTGCAAGAATTAACATTAAAGATATTTTCATAAACTCGCTAGGTTGGAAACTACCAATACCAGGTATGGTAAACCAACATTTACTATTATTAATAGGAGTACCAAAGAAAAGAAGAAAAAATAAAAGTAGACAACCGGATACGTAGAAAAAAATACTATTTTCATATAAAAAGTTATTACCTCTATAAAGAAAAATACCTATTAATACTAAACTAATAACATACCAAATTACTTGTTTTAGAACAAGATTACCTAAAGAGTTTGAAGTGTAGCTAGTAGCACTTTTAATACTAAGTATACTAGTTATAAAAAAGATAACTAAGGGTAAAATAATATTTAAATCCCATTTCTTACTTTTAAGCATAAAATCATCTCCTGTAATTATTATGATAAAATATAGTAAAAATTAACCATATATTACATAAAATTTAGTGAGGTGACGATAAGGTATGGCTAAATTACCAAAAGTATTTCATAATGATATAAATAAAAAATTTACAAATAATAAAAGTTATATTTATGCAGAAAATGGAAAAATAGATAATAGTAAGAATCAAACTAAAAATGATGTTATAGAGCTTATTAATTCCTTATTTAATGAGAAAGGCTTTATATTTAATAAACCTTTGTTAATTAAGACTAAGGAAAAAACATATGATACAGCAATTATAAAAAAAGATCATAATAATATATATACTTTAACTGAAGATGTTATTAGTATAGATGATATTATTAGTATAGAAAGAAAATAACTGAGTAATCAGTTTTTTTGATTATATAAAAAATGCTGTCAAGAAAGTAGTTGTTTAACTTCTTGACAGCTTATGTTATAGTTAATTTTTTAGCAGATTTCGACATAGGCATCTGGTTGACATTTTATGGCACTAACACAATTTAGGTTTATTGTAAAGAATTGATTTGTTGCGGTATAAGTATTGTTTCCATTATCGATTAAGATACGACATGTACAACAACAATCATCTAAACTTTCACATCTGAAGACATTAGAAGTTGAAGTAGTACCCTCATATGTATAATCTATATTCCATAAAGCTCCTGTTTGACAATTATAAAAATTTAGGGGTCTGGTGTTATAACAAACTAAACTGGGTGTAGGTCCTAAAAAAGGTTTATCACAGCCAGAAATATTACAGCAATCATAATCTTGTTGTTGAAGATTAATGATATCTTCTAATAAATTTTGTAAGCAAGCACAATCACTTACAGAGTTATTGTTTCCTCCACACATAATTACTTCTCCTTTCTAAACATTCTCAAGTGCTATATCATCTAAACATTTTAATACGCACATACATTTTAAATTAATAGTAATGAAACTATTAGTTGCGACAAAAGTGTTGGTTCCTGGAGTTGTAGATGGTTGTAAAATTCGACATTTGCAGCAACAATCTTGGACTCTTTCAACACGGAAAACATTACTTGTTAAAGTGGTTTCACCTTCAGTATAAGTTACTTCAAATAATTCACCATTTCTTGTATAAAATTGAACGGGTCTAGTATTGTAACATATAAAATTTTGATTAGGTCCTAAAAATGGTTTGTCGCAGCCTTCTTCACAACAAGTAGAATCATTTGTGCTGTTTTGTAAAATTTCAATAACTTTCAATATTTTAGCAAAACAGCAGCTATCATTATTTACCATTATTTCCACCTCTTTATTCTTTCCTAATATAAAGTATGTTTATAATCTAAAGATGTGTAGGTGTTAACCTACTAAAATATATGAGATAAATTTGAAATATTTACAACTTTATAAAAGTAATATATAATGTAGGTGTTAATAGAAAGGAATAATGTGTGGTAGAATGAAACTAGAATATTTAATAATAATAGCAGTTCTTTTAATAATTTTATTAGCGGTGTTGAAAGCTAATAAGAAAGATGCAAGCCTAGATTTAAATAAATTAGTAGAATATTTAGGAGGAAAAGATAATATAATTTCTACGGAGTCAGATATGTCCAGATTTAAGGCTGAATTAAAAGATATTTCAAAAGCCAATAAAGAGGGAATACAGAGATTAGGGGCTAAGGGAATTGTAGAAATAGATAATCAATTAAAAATTATTTTAGGTCCTGATTCTAAACAATTAAAGAAGTATATAGATGAATTAAAATAAATAATAGGAAGTAAGTATGAGAGGTTTTACTTGCTTTTTTTATGCAATTATGGTATAATTAGCTACGCTGCTTAAGGGGAGTAGGTTTTTAGAAGTAAATATGTATTATAAATAAAAAAAATAAATAAGGAGAGAAGAAAATGGAACTTAATATAGATGAGTTAAATTTTAAGTATCAAGCGGCATTAAATGTTTTAGATACACAACTAAAGATTTTAATTAAAGATTATGAAATAAGTACTAAAAAGAGATGTGTTGAGCATTATAATAATAGAATTAAAGATGTAGATAGTGCTATTGATAAATTGAAAAGAAAAAAATACGATGTTAGTGTAGAGAGTTTAAATGAACATATTAGAGATATGGTAGGGGTAAGATTAGTTTGTCCATATGTAGATGATGTTTATGAAATTGTTGACTTGATAAGAAATAGTAACTTACTTCAAATATGTGAAGAAGAAGATTATATTAAAAATCCTAAAGAGTCAGGATATACTAGTTATCATATGAATGTAATGGTTCCTATTTGTTTACATGATGATGTTGAGTTTGTGCATGCTGAAATACAAATTAGAACATTATTAATGGATGCATGGGCAGCCTTAGAACATGATTTGATATATAAAAATAATGGAAAAAATATTTCTTTAGAAGATAGAGAATCATTAAAAAGTTATGCAAAATCATTAAGAAGACTAGATAATAAGATGTTGACTTTGAAGAAGACTAAATAAAAATATAATTATTATTAGAGACTACTTTTAATGGTAGTTTTTTTATATATTAGGAATTTGCTAGGTAAAGACGAATAAATATATTATGAGTTAAATTCAACATAAAAGAGTACATAGTTATT
>CANRBB010000056.1 GCA_947628745.1 uncultured Bacilli bacterium
TATGTTGGATGTATTATGTCGGCTATTGGTTTATTGATATTATGTTGGATGTATTATGTCGGCTATTGGTTTATTGATATTATGTTGGATGTATTATGTCGGCTATTGGTTTATTGACATTATGTTGGATGGGCTTGATATTATGTGGGTTATTAGTTTATTGATATTACACAAAATTTGTGACGATATTAGTTGTAAACAAAAAGAGCTAAGTCCGCATAAGTTATAGACTTAGTCTCCTTTAGTTACTTCTTGGAAATAATAATTGCCATTCTCAGTCTTAACAAAGCGATAATGATAGACTATTTGATTTTCTGTTTTTTCATTAGTCACTTTTACATTCAAAATAATGTTGTTATCATCGTTTGTGACTGATCCTAATGTATTAGTGTAATTAGTGCATTCATCAGTGCCATATTTAGTTTGTAGTATGTAGTTTTCGGTAGTCTTATCAAATAGATAGCGACTACTTTCATCTATTTTAAAGGTCTTATCGGCGTATTCACCTTCACCAAACATTTTCTCAACTTGTTTTTGTAGCTCATTTTTACTGAAAATTAGAGTTAGGTCATTGGAATCATCGTAATTATTTTGGTCTGTACTATATAGGTAGTTATCACCACAGTACCACTCTTTCTCTTTTGATTTAGAGTTTAAAGCTGAGGCATAGTTTTTACAGTATTTCTTGGAAAAAACATTCTGTTTTAAACTTCTGTATGCTAAATAATTTTTATCTTCTTGAGTTAAATCGGTGATAGAAACTGTTTGTTTATCATTATAAATGATATTATTTCTGCTATTGCATCCAGTGGTATTTACAAAATTAAACAATTCATTCACGATGTAACTTTCTTTGTTAAATACTTGTTTTTGTAAATCTTCTTTATCTTTGGATGATACTTTAGGTGGATTAATATATGTTATATAAACAAAGTAAAGTACGACACCAAGTAAAACTATAACTAGTAAACTTAAGCAACCTATTTTGGCATTGCCTTCTGCTTTTTTCTTTTTGACTTTAACTTCTTTAGGAGGTTCTTCTTCCTTTTGAGGTGCTGGCATACCTGGCAATATGGGTGGTGTTTTAATATCTACTTTATCTGGGTTACTGGTTTGATTGTTATTACTTGTATCATTATTAGTTTGGCTATCGTTTTGATTAGTGGTGGCTGAATCTGTCTTGGTAGTTTCACTTGGTACGTCTGCTAATGTTTCTTCAGTGTTATCCGTTCCTAAAACAACACCCGAATCAGTCACTTGTTTAGGAATTATTACTCCTGGAATGTTATATATTGATGACTGTTCTTCTTTTTTCTCATCTTGATTAGTATTATTCATGTTCCCCTCCTATTTCTTATAAAGAAATTATATCATAATTCCATAAAGTTTACACATTATTTATATTTGAGTTTTGGTATTTCTTCACCGGATTTTTGCCATGATTTCCCAAAATTAGTAATAACTCTTGGCAAAATATAGTGCAGATAAAGCTTTAAATATGACTTAATTTTTTAATTTTATTATAAAAATATGGGGTATCATTTTGAGTTATAAGAATGTTATAACCATTGAATGAAATAAATGCCTGGTAAAGCATAAAAATAATTTTCATGGTTATTTCGATAATTTTTCTTTAAGAATACTTAACTTTTCTTGTTCTTCTTTTAATTTCTTTTTATCTAATTCAACAATGTTGGCAGGAGCTTTGTTTATATAATTTTCATTTGACAATAATTTTGTTCTTCGCTCTATTGAATTTTTAAGTGTCTTTATTTCTTTTTCGATGCTTTCAAGATCAATTGCTTCTTTTTTTATGTAATAAGTGATGTCTATATTTGGAGATTTATAATTTACTTTAGTGAAATCTTCTGATTCTTCTTCTATAATAAATTCATCTTTTATCTTTAATTGTGATTTATAAATATCCATATAAGTTGCGTTTATCTTGACTAAATCATCCTTTTTAATATTATTAGTTGCTTTTAGGTTTCTGATTGCGATGATATCTGCAATTATTTTTTCTAATTGTTCTGAATCGGCTTTGAAAATTTCAGCCTTGATTACCTCAGGGTAATTACTGATGATAAGTGCGTCACAATCTTTAAATGGTAACATACTGTAAATTTCTTCGGTAACGTATGGCATGAAAGGATGAAGTAGTTTTAGAATAGTTGTTAAAACTTTTAGTAAGACTTTTTTTGTTGTATCACACATGTTAGCTTTTGATAATTCTATATACCAGTCACAGAAATCTTCCCAAATAAATTTATAAAGCATATTTCCAACATTGTGAAAATCATATTTTTCCATATTTTTAATAATATCTTTTATGAGTAAGTTCATTTTAGTTAAAATCCATTTATCTGCAAGGGTTAACTGGCTTAATTCGTAAGAGCTATCTTTAATATCTTCTATATTCATTAAAACATAACGTGAGGCATTCCAAAGTTTGTTTATAAAGTTCCAAGTTGATTTTACTTTTTCATTATCATATCTTAAATCCATTCCTGGGGCACTGTTAGTAGTTAGGAAAAAACGTAGGGCGTCGGCTCCATATTCATCGATAACGTCCATGGGATCTACCCCATTACCTAGAGATTTGGACATTTTCCTACCCTCTTTATCTCTTATAAGACCATGAATTAAGCAATCTTTGAAAGGGCGAGAATTAGTAAACTCTAGAGATTGAAAAGTCATGCGATTAACCCAAAATGGAATAATATCATAACCTGTCACTAAGACATCATTAGGAAAATATCTCTTGAACAACTCAGCATTTTTATCAGGCCAGCCTAGGGTTGAAAAAGGCCATAGTGCTGAAGAGAACCAAGTATCTAAGACATCTGTATCTCTAACCCAACCTTCCTCAGTTGGTGCTTCTTCACCTACATATATATCATTATCTTTATACCATGCTGGAATTTGATGTCCCCACCAAAGTTGGCGCGAAATACACCAATCATAGGTTATTTCCATCCAGTGATTCATAGTTTTTTCATAGCGTGGAGGAACAAAATTTACTTTGGTATCTTTATCTTTTTGATTTTCTAGCACCCTGTCTGCCAAGGGGCGCATTTTTACAAACCATTGTTTAGAAAGGTAAGGCTCTACTACGGCATCACTTCTTTCAGAATGTCCTACGGAGTGAACCATCTCCTCTATTTTTATTAATAGGTCTTTTTCTTTTAAATCGGCTACCAATTTATTTCTGCATTCTTCCCTAGTCAATCCACAATAAATACCTGCATTTTCATTCATGGTGGCGTCTTTATTCATAACAACAACAATAGGTAAATTATGTCGTTTACCTACTTCATAATCGTTAGGATCATGAGCAGGAGTTATTTTAACTACACCTGTACCAAATTCCATATCGGCGTGTTCATCACCTACAACAGGTATCAATTTATTAACAATGGGCAAAATTACTTTTTTACCAATATATTTTTTATATCTTTTGTCCTTTGGGTTTACGGCAACAGCTGTATCTCCAAACAAGGTTTCTGGTCTGGTAGTTGCGACTTCTAGATAATCACTACTACCTTCGATATAGTATTTTAAATGATAGAAGGCACCTTTATCTTCTTTATAAATTACTTCTTCATTGGATAGGGCTGTCATTTGGACTGGATCCCAGTTGATAATTCTTTCGCCTCTATATATTAGGCCTTTTTTGTATAATTCTACAAAAACGTGATTTACGGCTTTATTTAGTCCTGCATCAAGGGTAAATCTTTCTTTGGAATAATCAACACTAAGTCCTAATTTAGCCCACTGTTGATGAATGGTTTCGGCATATTCGTCTTTCCAACTCCAAGCTCTTTTGGTCCATTCTTCTCTAGGCATACTTCTTGGGTCGATGCCTTCTTCACGAAGTCTTTTGTCGACTTTGGCTTGCGTGGCGATTCCCGCGTGGTCCATTCCTGGTAGCCATAAAACATCGTAACCTTTCATACGTTTATATCTTACAATAATATCTTGTAAAGTTGTATCCCAGGCGTGGCCTAAATGGAGTTTTCCTGTAACATTTGGAGGTGGAATAACAATACAAAATGGGGTTTTGCTATCATCCATTGGTGCTTTAAAATATTCCTTTTCTTTCCAAATATCATATTTTTGGTCTTCTACTTTTTTATGATTATATTTTTTATCTAACATAATATTTTTCTCCTTTATGGTCTTAGTTTTTTGATGGCCATTTTTTTGTGGCTAACATATGGTTGGGACTGGGATAGAAATTCATTTATATCTATAAATTGTGGTTCAAAGTAATCTCCATCATGCCAAAATGAATCTAATTCCTTCAAATCAATACCTTGCTCGGTTACTTTGAAATAATAATAATCTCTCATTATTTTGCAATAATATTTCTTTAATTTATTGTTCTGGTTTTTTAATCTTAAATTGTAGTCGACAATTCTTAGGATAGAATCGGCATTTTCTTTGGTTAAAATATTAGCATTATATTTTATACTCAAATTATTACTGTCATATTGAAATTTCGGTAATAACAGTTGAAATTTGTTTGTGTAAACTAATAAGTTTGTGTTGGTATAAATTACTAGATGGTCATATTTTTGTTCTGTTGTTTCTAGGCCAGCGTATTCTCGACCTTTATTTATAATTGTTTGCATAGTCCTCCTCCTTTATTTATGGCTTTATTTTATGGCTTGAATAAAATGATTTATAAATCATATCCAATTTTTGTGATTTGACATTGGTCCTTCATAGGATATTATATCCACGTAAATTTTTAATATATAAAAAATACCATTCATCACAAAGGACGAATAGTATCGTGGTACCACCTTATTTTGCTATTAATTAATAAGCCTTATATTTTTAACGGAATTACCCGTAATTATTTACTTAATTTCAATAACTATGCTCCTCTGCTACTTTCTATAATAATTAATCGCTATTTCCACCAGCCATAACGTCTCTATAATCTCTTATTATATACTCCTCAGACTCAACGCATCTAGATTTATTATATATCAAGTTTTTATTGATTTCAACAGTTTTGCTTTTGATTTCAACAGTTTTGCTTTTGATTTTGTTTGATTTTGTTTGATTTTTATTTTTGATTTTGTTTTTTACTTTTTTCTCGATTATGTTTTCTTTTCCCGATTTTATGATTAATTTTTATTTCTTGGATAATTTCAATATTTTCATTTTTGGCTACTCATTTTTATTTTTACTTTATTATATGGTTTGTTTATTATATTTTTTTATCTTTGTTAGTTTTATTATTGAAAGGTATGCACTGGTTATTAAATTTTTATAAATTTTTCAATTGGTTTTATGATTTAGTGGTCTAATGAACTATTTAAATAGTTTAATGAATAAGTATATATTTTTGATATTTTTTCTTGAGTTTCTGGGTTATTGAATTTAAAGCGATGATATATTTTTTCAAGATATTGGTTTTCCTTTACTTCTTTTAATAACTCTGTATAGTTATAGTCGAAGATATAGGCAAAGTGACAAATTAAATTATCGATTGGTGTTTTGATGTGTCGATAATCGATGGTATGTGATGAAAAGAAATCACGATAAACAGCATCACTTATTGTGTCATCAGCTAAATTTTGTGCTCCCCAAATGGCTTCTTTTGGTTCAAGTATTGATAAATAGAGAATATCAGTTTTATCAGCGTCTCTTATTATTTTAGAATGTAGTTGTTCTCTAGGAGTTAAGTCAGTATTTATTTTGTTACGATTATGATTTAAAATTGCTTGTTTTATAATATGGTAATTATTTTCTTCTGTGGTAAATTTTTCAATAAGATTATTATCAAAAAGAATTTTAATGCCATATTCAGCATGATTAATACTATTTTTATCAATAAAAGTATGATAATTTTTAATCTGTTCAAATCTTCCTATGTCATGTAGCAGGCCAATTAGTTCAGCTAAGGCAATATCTTCTTCTGGTAGATTTAGATATTGGGATAGCTTTTTGGACCATGCCATTACTCTATACATGTGAGCAATCTTTAATTTAATTTGTAAGTCAGTATTATCATATTTTTTTATATATTCTTTAAATGTGAGTAAAGCTTTTGTGTTATTCATGTATTTTTCTCCTCCTTTATAAGATAACATTTTTTATATTATTGTTCAATGAAATTTTGGTTTATAGTTCGTAGTTTGAATTTAGGTAAAACTTTGTAATATTATTGTTCTAAAAGTAGAAAAGATGATATTGGTATTTAAATATTTTCTTTTTACTATATTTTGTTAAGGGGTGTTATGGTTCTTCCTGACTTTATGGTACTCATAATGGGTTTCATGATGATAAATCTTACTGGGGCAAGAGAAGAAGATGCTTTAAAAAAGCAAAATGTCTTTATGTCTAGCATGCAGAACTTAATGCTATTTTAAATTATCGTGGTAATAGAATGGATTAAAAAAGTGCCAAGATTTATGTTGATTTATTTGCTTGTAATGAATGTATGAGGGCAATTATTAAGTCTGGAATTAAGGAAGAATATTATCTTTCCGATAAATATAAAGACGCATAATTTAATATAGTTTCTTGCTATTTATTTGATGCATGTGTAGTTAATTATAATACATTAGACTTGGATAAAAAGATTGATATTGATTTAAATAGTCAAACAAATTATATTTTTAGGGTTAAAAAAAACATAAATAGTAATTACTACTTATGCGTTACGTAATGATTTATGTTTTCTTTTTATAGTAATTAGACCAAATATTTTTCTAGTAATTGGTTGAATGAAAAATAGCTGTCCTAGAAGTGCAAACGGAAAGTTAATGACGACCGTTTGAAGATAATTTGGTATAAAATTGATAAGGAAACTACTTAATGCAAGCTTTTCATGAAAGACAAATGCTGGAAAGATGCCTTTATATAGAATTGTTGCTAAAAAGCTCATCCATGGGCACATAATTAAAACAGTTGCACAAATAATTGATGTTTCCACAGCAGAAGAATCATATTTATCTGGTGGAGTTTTACTGAATGCAATTTTTAATGATAATGGACTCCCGATAAATATTTCTGAGGTGTAAGCTAATATGAACTCGATTGGCATTAAGGTAAGTGCAAAATTCCAATCGATATTTAGAATACCTTTTTTTTCTATGCTTAGACAGTATATTACGAAACATGGTACAGTGATAGCAACTGTTATAAAGGCATATAATAGCTTATGCTTTTTTGTATTTGGCAATTTTATTCACTCCTTTCTTAAATTTTTACAACAAAAAACACATGTACTCGAATGAGATGGTTTGTTCCGTAATCAGATTTACGAGTAAAAACTCTACATGTGTCGTTTCTATTTCATTGTAAATACTATTATATTTTAACTAATTTTATAAATGTTTTCAAGCGACAATTTTTGCTTTTTTGTTTTTGCTTTGTATTTTTTTGTTTTT
>CANRBB010000057.1 GCA_947628745.1 uncultured Bacilli bacterium
ATTTGCTCTCCATCAAAATCATACTTTACTAATCCATGCTTTCTATAATTGATATGAAGTCCTATATCTTCTTGATCGATATAATTAGGTTTGTCTTTCTTTCCACCTAAATACCCATAGGCAATATTAAAATTATTCCCGCTATTACAATATGGACAATTAGCTTTTCCGATCTAATTCCTTCAAATTCCATGAGTGTTTAAACCAAAAAGCTTTTAATTCTCGTTTTCGACATGTGTCTTTGGTCGGGGTCATCATGGGAGAGTTACTTGTTTCAAAGGCTGGACTTGGATATTTAATTATGTATGGTTCCCAAGTGTTTAATATTAATTTAGTTATAACGTCTGTTGTCATAATTGCTATCATATCATGTATTATGTACTTCTTAATCACTGTCCTAGAAAAGAAAACTGTAAAGAGGTAATTAAATAATTATCGGAGTTGATTACTTGATTTAGTAACAACTCTTTTTATTAAAAAAGCAATCAATGTGATTGCTTTGTGATTTTAAGGAGTCCAGCTTCAACCTCTTCTAAGGCTCGACCTATATTCTTTTTACACTTATATTCCCCTTCAGTCATTTGATAGTGGTTGAGCTTTGACATCTCCTTGCTACGTCTGGCCGCTATATGGACTAACTCGTATTTGGAATCAACGATATTAAGCAGTTTATCAATAGATGGATAAATCATTGTATCACACTCCCTACCATAATAGTAAAACATATTTTACACGTGTTCAAGTAAAATGACAAAATTAGACACTTTTGTTTACATCTTTTTTCCGACCTTATTTTTAAGAATTGACACATTTTGATTTACAACACAAAAACATGAACTAGTCATGTTTTTTAATTTAAATTAACGAAATTGTGAACAAGATCCACATTGAACATTGCTTACCACGTTTTCTTCACAGCAAGAATATTCTGGTCTATAAGTGTGACGATAAACGTGATGGTTGATTATTCTGGTTTTGATTGGACATACATGTGGAACTTCATGTACGAAGGTTCTGTGAATGCATCTCTCACGTGGGGCTTCGCAGCTAGGGACCATTGAATCCATCATTTGTTGTCCCATATTGTTTTGCATTAAATTGAAGTCAACATCATTATATGATACGTTATTGTCTCCTACTATGTTAGAATCAAAGTCCATATTATTACTTATATTTTGATCTCCAAACATCTTAATCCTCCTATCTAGTCTATTGTATGAATGAGGATTTTTTTTGTATACTATGAAAGCCCATGTCTTAAAATGGCATTTTAAAGTTACCATTTTTCATTTGTTTCATCATTTTTTTCATTTGATCAAATTGGTTTAGTAGCTTGTTTACCTCTTGCACTGAAGTAGCACTACCTTTAGCAATACGTGTTTTTCTACTAGCTTTTATTATTTCAGGATGGCGTCTTTCTTCTTGTGTCATTGATAAAATAATTGCTTCGATATGCGACATTTGCTTTGGATCTATTTTGACATTGTTTAAGCCTAGTTTTGAAGCCCCTGGTATTAATTTTAATAACGACTCGAGCGGACCCATTCTCTTAATTTGCTTCAAAGTGCTTAAGAAATCTTCAAGGTCAAACTTACCATTTTGCATTCTTTTAGCTGTTTTTTCTGCCTCTTTTTCATCAATAGCTTCTTCTGCTTTTTCTACTAAA
Organism: uncultured Bacilli bacterium; assembly: GCA_947628745.1. GTDB lineage: Bacteria > Bacillota_I > Bacilli_A > RF39 > UBA660 > CAG-417. Next base: position 1,667 of record CANRBB010000057.1, read on the forward strand.
GAAACAATATCCCCCATACCCAAAATGCGATTGGCCATGCGTGTAGGATCAAAATAATCAAGACCATCTAATTTCTCACTAATACCAATAAATTTAATGGGAATGTTAGTTAAATGTTTTACAGATAAGGCCACTCCACCTCGCGTATCACCATCTAGCTTGGTAATCACTACACCAGTAAGTTTAAGTTTTTCATGAAATCCATTAATAACATTGATAGCATCTTGACCCATCATCGCATCAATAATTAAAAATGTTTCTTGAGGATGAACTTCATTGTAGATATTATCTAACTCTTCCATTAAAGCATCATCAATATGAAGACGTCCAGCAGTATCAATAATTACATAATCATAATGATTGTTTTTAGCATATTCAATAGCATTTTTACTAATTTGGACAGGGTTATTTAGACCCTCATCATATACTTCGATGTTTAGTTCTTTACCAATTTGTTTTAATTGGTCAATTGCAGCAGGTCTATATATATCGCAAGCAACTAAGAGAGGTTTTTTGGCATGCTTTTTTCTTAAAAAATTGGCAAGTTTTCCCGTAGTAGTTGTTTTTCCACTACCTTGTAGACCAACCATCATAAGGATAGCAGGATTGCCTGTTAGATTGATGGTCTCACTTTCTCCACCCAATAGTTCTATTAACTCATCATTTACGATTTTAACGAATAAGTCTCCTGGATTAATACTACGTTTGACCTCTTCACCAAGTGCTTTTTCTTTAACTTTATTGGTAAACTCTTTTACTACTTTATAATTAACGTCAGCTTCTAGTAAAGCAAGTCGTATTTCTTTCATTACATCACTGATATTGTCCTCAGTTATTTTACCATATCCTTTTATTTTATGAATGGCGTTCTGTAATCTGTCTCCTAAATTTTCAAACATGTTATCACCTAGGATTATTATACAAAAAAATGACTAGTTTGACTAGTCAAAATGTGATTACTCTTCGGCAATAACCGTATCTTTAAAACCTTCCATTAGATTTGGACTAATATTTTGTCCACTTGGGATAATAATTTGAGGTTCTTCTTTTTGCATTTCCACTTTTGGTGTTAAATTAGTGGATGTATTTATGAAACTTTGAGCCCCTGGAATGTTTTCAATAGTTGTATTTACAGGAATATTTTCGTTTGGATGAAGAGCTCCATCATCAACATTCGCATTATAATTTTGAACACTATTATATGTGTGCATAGCATTATTGCCTACTGGATTATTGTTATTTTGTGGTGCCTGTAAAGTATCACCAACAGTTGGAGTTTGTTTTTCCATAAGATTTACACCTTGGGCTGTTTGTAAAGTGGATTGCGGTGAACTAATCTCTGGTATGCCCTGTTGTTGATTATTCTGAGCCATCGAAGTAGTTGGTTGCATCAAATTTATATTTTGGTTGAAAGAACTTGTGGTGGCATCAGAAAGGTTATTATAATTAACATTTTGGGTAGGAGTTTGAACATTGTTACTACTAGGTGATGGTGTTTCTAAATTATTATTTCGAAGGCCATTACCATCCCAAATCTTGACAACATCACAGTTACCGCTACGAGGAGCTGGATTTGGCATTTTTAATCTAACTATTAACGGAATTTTAAAGGCCATTCCAAACGCAAGACATGTTCCTGATTGAAGTGTTTTTTGTTTTTCAATAATTTCATCACTGATATTAGGAACCATCTTTCTAATATAGTCAACATCAGCAGGGTGGTTCATTTTGAATATTAAAAAGTTAGAGCACTGTGAAATAACTGTATCACTTAATTCTACTGGCCTTTGAGATATTAAACCTAATATAACGCCATACTTACGACCTTCTTTGGCAATACGATCGAATATATTATATCCAATTAAGAAAGTATCTGTATCGTTTTGAATGTATCTATGAGCTTCTTCTACAATAAGATGAAAGGGAATACTAGCTCTATTAGAAAGCCCTTTGGCAAAAGAGAATATTAGACGTGAATATATTTTAACTACAACTTTGGCAAATGTGTCATCTACGTCATCAAGGTTAATATTTACGAATTGATATTTACGACCATTATTTATCAATAAGGATGAAACAAATTGCTCTATATTTATGAAATTAGGATAGTCAAAATATTTTGAATTTGGTCCAACAATTAAGGAATGTAGACGTACTTTAATAGTTACAGAATCACCATAAGTATTTTCATTTCTCAACCAGCCTTCACTGATTAATGTGAAGTTTAGAGCTTTTTCTAGAGTATCCAAATCGTAGAAAACATCACCTTCTGGTTCATATGTATCATATTCTTCCTTAATAAATTTGTTTAAATATTCTGTCATCAAAACACTTTCAGTAAAGTTACCAAATTGGTCAATTAAGAAACACTCTCTAAATTTTCGAGTATAACCTACACCTTGAATAACTGTTTCCAAATTGAATTCTGGAGTTGAACATGAGGCAATTATTGAAAAAATATCATTTCTTTTGTTAGGGGCCGTTTGATTAGTATATAAAATTGTCATAATTGCTTTAGCAATTAAATGGTTTTTATAAGCATTAGCATCTACTTCTTCTTCAGAGAAAATACGAGCTAGTTTTAACATTCTTTCAATAATAGGTAATTGTGAATGGCTAGTTACATTTAATAATAGGGCTAAATCTTGTTCATTTAAAAGGTATATAGGAATACGCAATTTTTCTGCATAAGGATCAATTTCGTTGGTAGAAATAAATTTGTAGTTATAATTGGAATTGATACTAGAAATATCCTTAAAAGCGTTGTAATATTCTGCTGAGGAGTCGAACATTATTATATTTGATTTGTAAGGAAATAATCTTTGATCTTCAAACATATTTTGAAATATTCGTGAAACTCCGCATGATTTACCTGAACCACTGTTACCAAAAATAGCAAAGTGATTACTAAAGAAGCCATTTACATCCATAAATACTGGTCTATCATTGTAAAAGGGACTATTTCCTAGCAACATATTTCCTTTAGCATCTTCTCCTGTTACTAATGGTATCTCACTTTCAGTAATTACCCTACATCTAGCATCTAAAGTCGGTTTTCTGATGGTACCACCTATTAATTTACCGTCTCTAATCTCTCCTAAAAAACGTATTTTCACAATATCTTTTTCTAGGTCATCAACTTCACCTAAAATTGTTTTTTCGGAATCCTCAAAAATAACATGCAAGTTCATTAAATTAAATGTTATATCAGCATCTTGTTTTAGTTGTACATTAGCTGATCTATCACTGATATATATAATTTTATCAAACATCTATACCCCTTCTTTCTACTCTTATGTCAATAATTATACTATTTATATTGATAGGATGCAAGTGATTTGCAATTTGGATAGTGTAAAATTATTTGGGAAAGGAGGTACAAAAAAAGGAAGAACCTTTGTTATAATAAATTTGAATAAAAAATAACAGAGGTCTTCCATATGAATATCATATCGCCATTCAATAACTTTGTTGAAGAAAATTTTAATAAATTTCTTAAAAATTATTTTGCCAATGTCCATTTTTCTATATCAATATTTCTACAAGGTGCTGGGTTCAAAATTTGCGATTTTAAATAAAAGATGTAAACAATTAGGCATTTTGATTCGTCTTCATATATAAATTAGCTTAAAAAAGGTTACTCAATTTTGTATAAATATCTTTGTTTTTTATATCTTTTAAGCAACTATTAATTATTGTTTTCTTCTCTTTTAGTAATAGTTTTTGTTCATATGATTCTAAGTATGTTCTAATAGTATTTAGTTGTCTTGAAATAGCATTTCTACTTATATTATAATTTTCTGCCATTTCGCTAAGAGAGAGATTGTTAAAATAGTAATCTTCAAAATACATTCTTTGTTTAGAAGTAAGAAGGTTTTTATATAAATCATATAATTCATTGTAGTAGATAAAGCTATCCATATAATTCCTTTCTAAATACCCATAATGGATATTATTGCTAAAATTAAAATGATAATTCCAATACCAAAATATAATATTGTAACGTTTTTGCGATGATACGTTTTGTAGTTATTATAGCCTGTCAACAATAAGGTAAAGCTTAAACTTAGTTGCAATAAAGCAACTGTATCTTTCGAAATGAAATATACAATAATAAAAATTATGGTAAGTATAGAAAACGAGGCTTGTAAATAAAGAGTAAGCATATTAGCATTTGTTTTTGGGTTCTCCCTTTTATTATTGTTTTTATTTTTATTACTATTTTTGTTCATGTGTAACTCCTAAAAATCTTTAAATAATCCATAAATATATTTTTCAATATCAAAAGGTTGTAGATCTTTGGCACTTTCGCCAAAGCCAATAAATTTGACGGGAATATTAACTTCTTCTTTGATAGCTAAGACAATTCCCCCTTTAGCTGTACCATCTAATTTTGTAAGAACGATACCAGTGATATTCGTGATTTCTTTGAAACTTTTGGCTTGGCTTATTCCATTTTGACCCGTGGTTGAATCAATAACTAATAAAGTTTCATGTGGGCCATTTTCAATTTGGTTAGCGATTACCTTGTTAATTTTTTCTAACTCTTTCATGAGATTAATTTTATTTTGTAGTCGCCCAGCTGTATCGATTAACACTAAATCATAATCTTCTTGTTTTGCTTTATCTAAGGCATCATAGACAACGCTGGCAGGGTCTGTTGCTTCTTGCTTACCAAAGAAAGAAACACCTATTTTTTTACTCCAATCATTTAGTTGAGCGACAGCTCCTGCTCTAAAGGTATCAGCCCCTACTAATAATATTTTTTTCCCTTCATCTTTATATTTTTTAGCGAGTTTGGCAATAGTTGTAGTTTTTCCTACTCCATTTACACCAACAAAAAGAACAACTGTGGGACCATTTGGATTGAAATTTATTTTATTTACCAAGACATCCTCGTTTACATAAATAATGAAGAGTTCATCAATAATAATTTCTCTTAAAACCTCTGGAGTATCTATCTTTTCATTTTTTATTCTTTTCTTTAGACGTTCAATAAAGCTAGTAACCGTTTTAACACCAATATCTGCCATGATTAAAATTTCTTCTAGTTCATCAAAGTAATCATCATTGGCAATTTTATATTTGTTGGTGAGTGCGGATAGGCGACTTACAAAACCAGTACGAGACTTTTCTAGACCTTTTTCATAAATGGAAACGTCACTAGCTTCGGTTTCATTTTTCGTATTACTATTTTCTTGATTATTTTCATAATCTTTTTCCTGTTGTTTCTTTTGTTTCTTGGTTCTTGCTGTCTTAATTTGCTCTTGTCCTTCTTGTTGACTATATGTTTTTAGACTTTGAGCTTTATTTTTTGCTTCTTGAACATCACTTTTTATTTCTCCTGTTTCCTTATCGATATTATCCTTTTTTTGTTCTGAAAACATATTTTTTATCTTTTGGAATATTCCCATAATAACTCTCATTCCTTTCAATCTTTTCATTAGCTCTCACAGATTAATCCTTTTAGGTTAATTTTATCAAGTTTTGTATAACTTGACTTACCTAGTTTTTATTGTAAGAGTTTTTCTCTTTGTTCAAACAACATGTAGCCATGAAAACGTAAGTTTATTTTCAGGCTGTGTCTTCTTTCTTAATCAGTTATATTTTATCATGTATAGTTTGAGATGTAAATTAATGAAGAAAACTAAT
>CANRBB010000058.1 GCA_947628745.1 uncultured Bacilli bacterium
TTAATTAATTCCCAATCTAATTCTTTGCATCTATCAATACCAAACTTCTCTACAATTATTCTATCGGATTCTATGATACATGAAATAGGTATTTTATCATCTAATTGATATTCAATAAATTCATTAAAAGAAAGAGTACAATTATAAACTTTATTTAAAATATGTTTTGGAACTTTTAATCTTTTTCCAAATATTTGTCTCCTTTGATATTTGTAATCCATCTACTATCACCTACAACACAATTTTATCATGTTTTACTGGAATTTGACATTTTTTTACACATTTTTCTACAAAAAAGCGAAGATATGCTTGTTAATAATATATTCTCGCTTTTATAATCCCTTTAATGAATAACAATAATCATATACGTTTAGGTGTTTGTTAATTTTAATATCAATTTCTTTATTTATAACATAATTTTACTAATTTTTGCCTATTTCTTTTTTTGACAATATTTTGCCCATGACAAAATAATTAACCCCTAGGTATTTTGACAAGTTTATCAAAATAACCTAAGGGGCTATCTTTTATATTAAACATTCGAAAAATCTCGAACAAACTTCCTAATGGTGCCGATTATAGGACTTGAACCTACAACCTACGCGTTACGAATGCGTTGCTCTACCTATTAAGCTAAATCGGCATACACCAATATATTAACACAAAACATATCATCTTTCAGCTATTTTTACCAATTAATTTTAAAATATTGCACAAAATATAACTAAGCAGTGTCAAGTTCATGTAACCATTGTTTTGATAGTTGCTAAATATGATATAATAACTATGTAAGGAGTGATAAAATGCAAGAGGCTTGGAATGGATTTAAAGAAGGAAAATGGATCCATGAAGTTAATGTCCAAAATTTTATAAAAGAGAACTTTTCCTCATATGAAGGAGATGAAAAATTTCTAACAGAACCTACCAACAAAACTAAAACAGTATGGTCAAAATGTGAAGAATTACTCAAAGAAGAGTTAAAAAAGCATGTTCTTGATATAGATGTTGATCATATGGCAGGTATAAACGCCTTTGAAGCTGGCTACATAGATCAAGAAAATGAAGTTATTGTTGGTCTACAAACAGATGCACCATTAAAAAGAAGTGTTGTTCCGTTTGGTGGAATAAGAATGGTTTATGATGAACTCAAGGCTTATGGCTACAAATTAAATCCAACTGTCGATCGATACTTTAATGAATTTAGGAAAACACATAATCAAGGTGTATTTGACGCCTATACAAATGATATTCGAATAGCAAGACACGTTGGTTTACTTACAGGTCTTCCAGACGCCTACGGAAGAGGAAGAATCATCGGAGATTACAGAAGAATTGCCTTATATGGTGTTGATTTTTTGATGTCAGAAAAGAAAAAAGAATGGGACAACATGACAATAGAGGAAATGGATGACGAAACCATCCGCCTAAGAGAAGAAATATCAATGCAATATAAAGCCCTAGAGGAAATGAAAAAAATGGCCCAAAAATATGGCTATGACATTTCAAAACCCGCTCGCAATTCAAAAGAGGCTGTTCAATGGACATACTTCGGATACTTAGCTGCCATAAAAGAAAATAACGGAGCCGCTATGTCTTTAGGAAGAGTTGACGCTTTCTTCGATATATATTTTTCACGTGACTTAAGCCTAGGAATTATAACAGAAGAAGAAATACAGGAAATTATAGATCAATTTGTAATAAAACTTCGTATTGCAAGGCACTTGAGAACACCAGATTATGATGAATTATTTTCAGGAGATCCAACTTGGGTAACATGTTCGATTGGAGGTATTACCACTGAAAACAAATCACTAGTTTCAAAAACATCTTACCGAATACTTCATACATTAACTAATCTAGACCCTGCTCCAGAACCAAATATGACAGTTCTATGGTCAGAAAAGCTTCCTGAAACATTTAAAAAATATTGTGCCAAAATGAGCATCGAAACTGATGCAATACAATATGAAAATGATGATATTATGAGACCAATATATGGTGATGATTATGCCATAGCTTGCTGTGTTTCAGCTATGAGGATTGGAAAAGATATGCAATTTTTCGGTGCTAGATGTAATCTCGTCAAATCTCTATTATATTCAATTAACGGGGGTGTTGATGAAATAACAAATCAACTAGTAATCCCTGGTTTTGATAAAATGACTGACGAATATCTAGACTATAATAAAGTCAAAAAAGCCTATTGGAAAATGCTCGAAAAGGTTGCAAAAATATATAGTAACGCTATGAATATCATTCACTATATGCATGATAAATATGCCTATGAAGCCGGACAAATGGCCCTACACGATACATACGTTAATCGCCTAATGGCTTATGGAGTTGCAGGTCTATCTGTTGCTGCCGATTCACTATCAGCTATAAAATACGCCAAAGTAAAACCAATTCGCGACGAAAATGGAATTGCCATTGATTTCGAAATTGAAGGTGATTTTCCAAAGTATGGTAACGATGATGATCGTGTAGACAACATTGCTAAAGAAATTTTAAATAAAATATATAGCGAATTAAACAGTCATAAATGTTACAGAAATGCTCATCCAACACTATCCGTATTAACAATAACTTCTAATGTTGTTTATGGTTCAAAAACAGGTGCAACACCAGACGGAAGAAAAAAAGGAGAACCATTTGCTCCTGGAGCTAACCCTATGCATGGTAGAGATAACAGTGGTGCAATATCATCACTAAATTCTGTTGCTAAAATAGATTATACTAATTGTTGTCGTGACGGAATTTCAAATACTTTTTCAATAATACCATCTGCCTTAGGTTCCACAAAACAAGAACAAATTGAAAATTTAGTTGCTCTCTTAGATGGCTACTTTATTCAAAAAGCTCATCACTTAAACGTCAATGTACTAAATAGAGAAACTTTAATAGATGCTATGAATAACCCGGATAAATACCCACTACTAACCATTAGAGTATCAGGCTATGCCGTAAGATTTAACAGATTAACAAAAAAACAACAAGAGGAAGTAATATCTAGGACATTCCATGAAAAAATGTAATAAAATTCAAGGTAGTATCGACTCAATAGAAAGTATGGGCTTAGTGGATGGTCCCGGTATTCGTACAGTGATATTTATGAACGGTTGCAAACTGCGCTGTAAATATTGCCACAATCCGGAAATGTGGAAATTAAAAGAACTAAATACAACACCTGAAGATATAGTAAAAAGAGTAATTAGAAATAAGCCATACTTTAGTAAAAATAATGGTGGTGTAACTTTTTCTGGAGGAGAACCTTTACTACAGCCTGACTTCCTAATCGAAACTTGCAAACTTCTAAAAAAGGAAAATATACATATAGCCTTAGATACAGCAGGATGTGGCATTGGTAAATACCAAGAAATTCTTAATTATATTGATCTAGTATTATTAGATATTAAACACACTAATAAACAAGAATATTTAAATCTCACATCATATCCCATAGATGAATCTCTAAAATTTATAAAAGCCCTTAATGACAGTAACAAACCAGTATGGATTAGACAAGTTATTGTGCCAGGTATGATGGATAACGAAAGATATTTAGAAAGCTTACTTAAAACCCTTAAAAAAATCAAGAATATCCAAAGAATTGATTTCCTACCTTACCATAAATTAGGAAGAGAAAAATACCTTGCTCTAAATATTCCTTATCCTTTGGAAAACATTCCAGAAATGGATAAAGAAAAAACAAGCAAACTATATGAAGAATTTATGAATCAATATAAAACACAAAAAAATAGAAACTGTCAAGAATCAGAATACAAACATACAGAAAATTAAAAAATTTGTAAAAATATAATAGGTTGTAATGAAATAATTTCATTACAGCCCATTTTTTTATTTATTACAAAATGTTTTTATTTTACTTTTTCAAGTCAGTTTCTAATATACAAAAACTTTTGAACAGTTATTTACCTAACTCTCAAAAGTTTTTACAATATTCCCTATCTTTTTAGATATTTTCTATATAAAATCCATCATCTGCCATTACAACAACATCATATTTTACTTTTTCTAAATATTCATTATTAACATAGAACTTATGACTAACAATTAATTTCTTCAAATTAACTTGCTCTATTAAATATAATTCATCATCATAAAGACCACTAATATCCAGCTCTACAATTTTACAATTATTAATTCCCGAAATATTCTCAAAATCCATTTTACTAAGGACAAGATTTATTACTTCCATATCACTTAAATAGTTACATATAAAATTTTTACAACTTTCGATTTTTAGATATTTTAACCTTTTTATGTTGCCAAATCCTTTCACACTTTTCCTAAAAGTACATTTTCTAAATGTGATATTCTCTATATAATCTAGATTTTCAATAATACCTATTACATAATTACTAATCAATGTATTTCTTATTTCCAAATATCTTAAATTTTCAAAAAGCAAAATTTCACTAAATACTGTATTACATTTTACACCATCTAAATCTTTACCATCAACAGTCAAACTTTCAACTGAAAGTAAATCACTATAAGTAATTTTATTCATCTTCTTTTTAAATTTATCTTGCAAAAATTCTCTAATTGAATCAGTTACTATTTTCAAATTACCACTTTCTCTCTGCTAAATATATTATACACAAAAATAGCTATAATCTAAATTATATTTACAAACACAGTGTAAAGTAATAAACGAAAAAAACTGATATATTATCAATTTTCTTCAATTTCTAAATCAATAAACTCTTGATTTAAAGTATTATATTTTTTAGTTATTTTTTGTTGGTCTTCTGCCTCTAACACAAACCATCCTTTCCTAAACCATAGTTCATATACTTCTCTCTGCAAGTCAGCAATATCAGTAAACATTTCATATATTGATTCATATAAATTTTCATTACTAGCTTCTGTCATAGCTACTACTAAATTTTTTTCTATATCTTTGCAAACTGTTAAAACACCTTCGATATAATCTTTATCATTTAATTCTATTCCCTTAGGTACCTCAGTCTTAGTATTGCAAATTTGTTTTGGTTCATTATTCATTTACAGAACCTCCTTGATTTAATATATTTAATATTGTTTCCATATGACCATAAAAAGTATCACTACACTTTTCCATCATATCTTGAATTTCTGGATCATTAACTTGATCAATTCTATTTACTGTCTTCTTATATGCCCCATAATGCCAATAAAACATATCACATAAATAATTCAAATCTTTACCTGTAAATATATCAGGTGCTTGTTCATAATTCATTATATTATCTCCTCCCACAATTATTATTTGCGAAGCAATAAATAATATACATTAATAAAATATTTTTAAAGATTTATTACAAATGCAATATTCCGCTTTTTTATTCATACATAAAATAAAATATAAATATTTATTAATCAATTTGAAAGAAGGAATAAAATGGAAAATATATCATTAGGTCAAATAGCCGCAATAATTACGTTTGCTAGTATATTTATTGGAGCCATAACAGGAATAATTACCTTTTCTAAAAATTTTATCTCCAAAATTTTAAAACCACTTAACCAAAAAATTGACCATTTAGAAAAAGTATCAACCAACAGCAGAAATAATATTGAATTAGAATTAATAAAAATAATATTGATTAATTTCATTAACGATATTGAAGAAGGAGTTCCAAAAACACAAATACAAAAGAAAAATGCCTACGAATTATATGACCGCTATACGACACTTGGAGGTAATTCATATGTTCATGATCGCTGGGAAAAATTAATGAACGAAGGGAAAATATAATCTTATGAAACTCCTTATATCAAAATTTTGCCATTTCTAAAGAGATGAAAAGAGCCGATATATTTACTCTTAATAAAATATATAATAACAAGATTAACCTTGAAACTTAAAACATAAAAGCATAAATAAAAGCACTCATTTATCACTAAACAAGTACCATATCTCATAATGAGGTAACATTGACTACCATAATTCAATGTTCCTCTTTTTTTATTTAATGCAAGTTCCCCTAACAAATACATAAAAATGAACTTTTATTCTATATTTACTCGAAAAGTCGGAGTTTGTTATCTATCTGGTGCGGTAACGTAGTAGTCTACAACTCTTAAATTATGATATTAAATCAATATATTGAATTTCTCTACCGTTTATTAAAAATATATAATTTTTATTTAAATATTCTGCTACTTTTTTAGGTACAATAATTGCTTTCTCCCAACTTTTTAATACTGAAATATCAAAGTTTGTTTCAGTAAAATATTTTACTATTAAATTCTTATCATCAATTAAAATATCTACTTTTTTTATTTTTTGAATTTCTTTATTAACCCAATCTTGAATACTGGAATTTATTGTTCTATGATACGTTACATCTAATTTATCAGCTAATACTAAAGAAAGTCCAATCAAAGATTGTATATTATTGCCTTTAGAATGATCTAAAATGGCTTGTTTAATAATTTCCATTTCTTCTAAACTAATATCATTTTTATCAATATATCTAGAAAATATTTTGCTACTTTCCATAGCATGGTTTATTTTATCTCCTTTACTAAGTCCAATATCATGTAACAATGCACAAATCATTCCTAACTCAATTGTTCTTTCATCGGCATTTAACTGTATCAAAATCTTTTTTACATAATCAGCAACTCTCTTGTAGTGACCTAGACCATGTTCCCAATCCCATTTCCCATTTGTAATAAATTTCATTTGTTCTATTCTTTTTACAGTTTTTATATATATTTCATTATTCAATAATTTATCATATAAGTTCATATCGTCCCCCCTAAGTTATATCAAATATTTGTTTATGACAAAATATTTAACCCCCTAGGTATTTTAACAAATGTATCAAAATAACCTAAGGGGCTATCCTTTTATATAAATATTCGAAAAAAACTCGAATAGATTCATCATCAATCTTTTCAATTTCTAACATAATAAACCCTCCCTTAAATATGCATGATAATTACTTTCTTAAATAATTAAAATATTTTATGCAGTCTAAAATAATTGCAACCTCACACTTATTGTTTGACAATATGCAAGTGTGTTTTCTAAATTGACAATTTTATTATCAATTTCCATTGTGCTAAAAACAAATGTTTGATATAA
>CANRBB010000059.1 GCA_947628745.1 uncultured Bacilli bacterium
TTTTATTTTTTGGATTTACGTCGTTTTATTTTTTATTTTTTGGATTTACGTCGTTTATGTCATTTTATATGAGTTATGGCATTTTGTTAATAGTAGTTTTATTACTATGTTTAGTTTTATCTTTGATAATCTTTTTTATATCTAACGAAATAATATTATCTGTGATTAATTTAACTCCATTTTCATATTTTTTGGCACCGCTTTCAAATAGGAGTAATAGTTTTTTATCATTAGTAACAGTAATTTGTTCAAGCATAGGAGGTAATTTTAGTTTATGTAGAGGTCTAGTATAATTGCTACTATCGTTATATTTATATAGGAGTAGCTCACTATCATATTTTCTACCATAAGATTTACTTAAGATTAGATAAGTTGTGGAATCGTCTTCTAAAAATGTTATTCCTTGTATTTTTCTAGGTACTCTAAATTCTGTTTCGTATTGTAGTAGGATATCTTTTTTGTTCACAATTTTAAAAACTTTTACTAGGCCTCTTGTCTTTTTATTAAAACTACCTACATAAATTTTATTTTTAAAGCATGTAAGGTAAGAGCAACAAAGTTTTTTGTTTTCCTTTAAATCATGTCCTCCTGCTTCTGAGCTTGCTACGGAAAAAGTTAGTTTATGTGTTAAGTTATTGGCTAGGAATTTGTAATACGGGAATGCACTAATACGACCGTTAAGGTCACAGAAAAAGATAAGATTATGAATATTGTCATAACTAATTCCTCCCACATGGGACTTATTATCTAAGATGATGGAAATAGGGGCCTTTTCTTTATTAATTATTTTTATTCTTGACTTAGTAGCATCTGTAGTATAACAAGATATTAATATTTTTTCACCTATTTTGCATATTCCTTGAGGTACTTCATTATCTTCTAAGGGTAGTCTTAGTAAGGGTGTTTTTAAAATATCATATTGAGGGTAGATATTTTTCTTTTTTATCAAGTTTTATTCTCCTCCCATAATAAAGTCAAGTATTTGTTATACAAAACTTTATATTTTTTGTTTTTTGATTTGTATTCTAGTTTTCTCTAGTTTTTCGCAATCTTTTTTGCCATAGGAAAAAGGTTAACTCGTAACCTCTATTCCACAGTAACTGATTTCGCTAAATTTCTTGGTTTATCAATATCACAACCTCTTTTTAACGCTACATAATATGATAATAATTGTAGAGCTGGTACTATCAACATACTCTGTGTAAACATAGAAGTAGTAGGAACTATTATTTTATCATATCCTTCAAAGTCATCTAAATCTTTAGTAGTGATGATGATTCCTCGAGCACCTCTTGCTTCTGTTTCTTTTAAATTAGAAATGCTTTTGTCTTTTAAGTTTTTATCAGAGATAATACATAATACTGGCATATCTTCTTCAATTAAGGAAATAGTGCCGTGTTTTAATTCTCCAGCTTGATAGGCCTCGCTATGTAAGTAAGATACCTCTTTTAATTTTAAACTTCCTTCCATACATAGAGCGTAATCGATTCCTCTACCAATGTAAAAACACGATTCCTTTTTATATAGTTTTTCTGCTATACTTTCATATTCTTCTTCGTGATCTAAAACTTCTTTTAGTAAAGCTGGTAGTTTTTCGAAGCAAGAATAATCTTGATTGTCAGAAAGCAATTTTTTATTTTTAGCAGTTATGTAGGTCATTAAAGATAAGACGCAAACTTGAAGAATATAGGCTTTAGTAGTAGCAACAGCTATTTCTACACCAGCGTTGGTTAAAATCTTTCTATCGCATTCTCTAGCGATTGTTGAATCAGGGTTATTTACAATACCTAGAGTTTCTATGCCCAACTCATGAGCTTCTCGCATTGCAGCAATAGTATCTGCTGTCTCGCCTGACTGAGAAATTAGAATAACTAAAGACTTTTGATTATAGATTTTCTTTTTATAACGATATTCACTTGCTGGATAGACATTGACCTTAATATTAGCGTATTCTTCAAACAAATTTTGACCTACCAAACCTGCATACATTGCTGAACCACAAGCGACAATATCTAATTCCTCGTAATCATGTAAATCTAGTTTGGCTAAATCTTCAGCATTAGCGTATTTTTCAATTAGTCTACTTAATACAATAGGTTCTTCCATTATTTCTTTCAACATGTGATGTGCATAACCATTTTTAGTATTATCAACACCTTTACTGTCAGATAATTGGACTGGCTTTTGTATTTCCTTGCCATCATGATATATAACAACACTATTTTTATTTAAAACAGCAATATCTTTAACATCTAGTAATATATATTTATTAGTATACTTAATAATAGCAGTTATATCACTGGCTAAAAAGTTCTCATTATCCCCTATTCCTATTAATAAAGGACTATCTTTTCTTAAGGCATAAAGGTTATTATCCCCTTCAATCATGATACCAAAAGCGTAACTACCTTTCAGTTTTTCTGTTACTCTTTCAATGGATTCTAAAACATCTGTTGTCTGTAAAGCTTGATCAAGAAGTGCCGCCGCTACCTCACTATCTGTATCGCTAGTAAACTTATAGCCATCCTTAATTAGTTGTTCTTTTAATAAGTCTGCATTTTCTATGATACCATTGTGAACTAATGTAACTTTTCCTACTTTATGAGGATGAGCATTATTGATATTTGCTTCACCATTAGTAGCCCATCTGGTATGAGCTATACCAAATATACTATCTGATAAATTGTCTTTATCTACTTTTTTTTCTAATTCGTTTACTCTGCCAACACTTTTAATTATCTTTTCAACTTTGCCATTTGAGATGGCGACTCCCGCAGAATCATAACCTCTATATTCTAAGGCATACAGCCCATTTAATAAAACATCTGTTGTTTTTCTGTTACCTACGTAACCAATTATTCCACACATTAAAAAATTCCTCCACTATAAAATTATTAAGAGGATATATTTTTTGTTGTAATATTAATTTTACTTTTTGTAATATATCTATCGAACCTTTAATCCGTTGTAGCATCCGCCGAGTAATCGATAACTACAAACCTCGTCAACTATTATTAGTTCTGGCGCTTAAGATAAGTTTACAACCTTTCTTTATTTATCTCATTAATATAATTATACATAAATAAAAATATTGTGACAACATTTTGTGACAATATTTATTATACTAGGAAAATATTTTGGGATATTTTATAATCGTTAACTTATCATGTCTAAGCGAGCTTCTTCTATTTCAGCTCTAAAAGTTTCATCAAAAATAGGTAAAGACTTAGTTATTACATCTGGATAAATATTCTTACAATTTTCGATAGCTTTTCTAAAGTCCAAAACATTTACATATTTTCGATTATCAAATATAGCATAACTGAAAGCGTCTTGAATTAGAGTTAATGTTACATCAGGATATCTTGATCCTATTTCAAAGACTCTTTTAAATTCGCTAGTAATATCTGTTAAAAATTCCATCATAGTTTGTTTAATATAATTGGAGTACATCATTTCAGCACCAGTTCTCTTTTCTATCTTGGGAAGAGTTCCTAAACATATTTGTACATTTTGTTCTCTTGTTGGTTCTTCAACAATGATTTTTTGAAAACGTCTGACAAATGCTTTATCTCTTAAAATGTATCTTTCATATTCTTCGGTAGTGGTGGCTCCTATTACTTTAATGTCTCCTCTATCTAATCCTGGTTTAAACATATTGGCAAAATCTAAGGCCTCTCCTTTGGAACCCATTAGAGTATGAATTTCATCAATAAAAAGAATGAGATGTTGATAATCTTTTAATTCTTCTATTAGATTTTGAATTTTAGATTCGCCTGTTACAGGATCAATTCCTAACAAAGCTGAAGTATTTATTTTAATAATTTGGTATGGAAGTATTTGATTGGGTACTTGTTTTTTTTGGATTAGATAAGCTAAGCCTTCAACGATTGATGTTTTTCCTACACCTGGTTTTCCAGTTA
This sequence comes from uncultured Bacilli bacterium, assembly GCA_947628745.1. Classification (GTDB taxonomy): domain Bacteria; phylum Bacillota_I; class Bacilli_A; order RF39; family UBA660; genus CAG-417. Next base: position 3,924 of record CANRBB010000059.1, read on the forward strand.
AGATAGCTGATTTATCTGGAGTAAGAAGAACTAGCATAAGCTCTTTTAATTCTTTGTCTCTACCAATAGCAGGGTTAGTGATAAATACTTTTTCATTAAAATTTTCTCCATATGTATCTAAAATACTTATTCTTTTACTTTTTATGTCAAACTTCTCTGAATCATTATTTAATGCTTGACTCATCTTCGTTAGTCTAGTTATCTCTTCATTCATTTTATTACCTCTTCTCTATGCTATTATACATTAACATTAATAATATTGCCAACATTTTAAGAAAAATTAAAAAACTAAGATTTAGTCTTTTTTCTTAGTTTTCTTTTCTTTTAGTAAATCTCTAATTTCTTCAAGCAGTATTTCTTCATTACTTTTCTTAGGTTCTGTATTTTTTTCTTCTTCCTTTTCTTTTTGTATCTTAGATTTCATCTTCTTATCTAAAGAATTCATAACCTTAATTACCGTAAATAAGCAAAAGGCAACTATTAGAAAATCTACAATATTTTGAATGAATAAGCCATATTTAATGGATGCTCCTTGAAATGTTATAGATAATCCTGAAAAATCAACTCCTCCTAAAATAACTCCAATTAAAGGCATTAGAATATTGTCAACTAAACTAGAGACGATTTTACTGAAAGCGCTACCGATAATAACACCAACGGCTAAATCAACTACATTACCTTTTGAAATAAATTCTTTAAATTCTCCTAAAAATTTTTTCATGTACAACCCTTCCTTTTTGACATAGGCTAATTAATACTATTAACCTCATGTTGATATTGTATCACTAAAGGTCAAATATTACTACAAATTGTATATTTTTATTTAATTATAATATTTTTTGATGTCTATAATATATAAGTATTTAGAACTATTTGTAAGTATTTTGAGAAAATCTATTTTGACAATATTTCACAGACAAGATTACTTATTTCTGTTGGATTTTCAACAGGTAACCCCTCTATTAATCTTGCTTGAGCATATAAAACTTCAGTGTATTTTTGTAGACTTTCTAGGTCTTTTTCCTTATATAATTTAATAAGTTTTTTACTAATTGCATGATTTTCGTTTATTTCTAAAATCATTTCAGCCTTAACATTTTGATTATTTGGCATAGCGTTTAATACCTTTTCCATTTCTGCTGAAACTTCACCCTTTGATGTTAGACAAACAGGATGATTTTTAAGTCTATGTGTAAATTGAACAGATGCAACCTTATCTTTTAAAGTATCTTTCATTTTAGTAAACATATCTTTGTTTTTTTCGTTGATTTTCTTTAAATTTTCTTTTTCTTCATCTGAATCTAAATCCATTTTTTCATCTGCTACATTCATGAAATTTTTATCATCATAAGAGACCATAGTTTTTAGCACAAATTCATCCATGTAATCAGTTAAATATAGAATTTCATAACCTTTTTCTTTGACTGTTTCTACTTGAGGCAATAGGTCTATTTTATCAATACTTTCACCACAAGCATAATAAATTATTTTTTGTTCTTCTTTCATATTAGAAACATATTCTTTTAATGTTACGTATTTTTTTTCTTTAGAGGAAATATATAATAATAAGTCTTGTAGAGTTTCCTTTTTCATACCATAACTACTATAAATTCCATATTTTAGTTGCATACCAAAGTCTTTGAAGAATTTCTCATAATTGTTTCTATCTTCTTTAAGCATTGTCTCAAGTTCTTTTTTGATTTTTGTTTCTAAACTTTTCGCCATTAATTCTATTTGATAGTTTTCTTGAAGTGTTTCTCGTGAAATATTTAGAGATATGTCTTCACTGTCTACTAATCCTTTGACGAAACTGAAGTAGTCAGGAATTAGTTCACTACACTTATCCATGATAAGAACACCTTTGGAATATAGTTGCAAACCTTTTTCAAAATCTTTAGTATAGTAATCATATGGAGCATGAGATGGAATAAATAGGAGACTGGTGTAACTGCATCTTCCTTCTACTTCACTTCTAATTACTTTAAGTGGTTCTTCATAATCGTAGAATTTATCAGTATAAAAATCATTATATTCTTCTTTTTTAACATCTTTTTGATTCTTTTTCCAAATTGGTACCATGCTATTTAAAGTTTTATCTTCAGTGATTTTTTCTTCTTCATCACTGTCTTCTTTTTTTTCTGTTCTTTCTTCAAGCATTTTAATTGGATAATGAATATAATCTGAATATTTTTTTACCAGTCTTTCAATGGTATATGGTTCTAAAAATTCTTCGTAGCTAATGTCTTCACTACTTTCTTTTAAATAAAGAATTATTTCTGTACCATGCTCGTTCTTGGTTGTTTCTTCAATTGCATATCCATCAGCACCTGTTGAGGTCCAACAATAGGCTTTTTCATCGTTGATACTTTTACTGTTTACAACAACTTTGTCACTAACCATAAAGGCTGAGTAAAAACCAACTCCAAATTGGCCGATAATGTCTATATTCTTCTTTTTATCATTACTTTCTTTAAATAATTCAGATCCACTCTTAGCAATAGTTCCTAAATTATTTTCAAGTTCTTCTTGAGTCATACCGATACCATTATCAGCAATCGTTAATGTTCTATTTTCTTTATCTAGTGTAATACGTATTTCTAAATCGTCTTTATTAACCTTTAATTTTTTATCAGTTAAAGATACATAGTATAATTTGTCAATTGCATCACTGGCATTAGATATTAATTCTCGTAGGAATATTTCTTTATTAGTATAGATAGAATTAATCATCATATCTAGTAACTTCTTTGATTCGGCTTTAAATTGTTTTTTCTTCATTTAGTTCATCTCTTTCTTAAAAAAATTGTTAGAACAATCTAACAATTCAATAGTAACACTCTAATTAGCAGTTGTCAATACCGAGTGCTAAGAAATATTTATATAATTATTGATGTGAAATTACAAGGATATTAGTTGAATAGATTAGTTTTATAAAGTACATTTTTTAGTATGATATATCGGTTTTTAA
>CANRBB010000060.1 GCA_947628745.1 uncultured Bacilli bacterium
TAAATTCATTTTATGACTCAATTATAATTGTAATCCAAATAAATCTTTGATATAATATGGACTAAATTTGAGAGGTGTTAGTCGCATGGATAAGGCAGATATACTATCAGAGATTTATTTTATTATGAATGAACATAGTGATAGATATAAAAAGATAAATAAATTTATGATTGATTATGATATAAATTATGATACTGATTTAGATATCATGGAATTATATCTTAGGTATATAGATAATGTAGATATTAATAAATTTTTAAATGATAATTTATTAAATAAGGGAGATTTAAAGCAATTGGCTACCTTTCTTAACAGCATGTTTTCTCCATATATTGATGTTAGTAATCAATTTGAAGAATGGTTTAATATCAATAAATATAGTAAATATGCTAAATTTGTAAAAATGATTGAAGATAATTTTTCATTAAATAGAAATATAGTAGAGATAGGAGGAGGATGGTTTCCTTCTTTAGCAAAAAACATTGCTTTAAAACAAAAGAAAATTGAACGGGGAACAATTACTACTTTTGATAAAAATTTAAAAGTTAGTGCAGGAGATAATATTATTTTGAAAAAAGAAAATGTAGAAAGAAATACTGATTTAAGTGATTATAATTTAATTTGTGCTCTTAATTCTTGTACACAAACTGATTTAATCTTAGAACTTGCTTTTAAATATGATAAAGAATTTATTGTTAGTCTATGTAATTGTAATAGGATATGGCCCTCTGATTTTATATCTGTTTTAAAAACTGCAGATGATAATGATCTTAAAAATAAGTTTCAAAATATAGTAAAAAATTATTCTAAATTTTTTCAAAGTGATTTGTTAGCTTATATGAATGGTGAAATGAAAAGGTTTGAAATTATCTATGGTACTACGATGGATACTAATCTTCATGGCTTGTATTTATATGCAAAGTTATTAGGTAATAAAAAAGAAGATACGCAATATTCTTATAATATTATTGAAGGTGTTGGCCCTGTTTTGATAAAAAAGTTTCAAAATAAATAAAATAGAATCGCTTGATTCTATTTTATTTTGGGTTATTTGTTTGTGGCATTAGAGGTGTAAGTGCAGGACTCTGTTGAAGAGCATTATTACTTGTTAAAGGTTTAGCATTTACGACCTGAGGCGTTAAAGTAGCGCTTTGTGGAGTTGCCTTTGGAGGGGTAAGATTGTTGCTAGGCATAATATTAGGTTTAGCTGTTTGGTTTGGAATTGTGGCATTATTATTTCCTGCAACTTGATTTGGTTTGTTATTTTGAATTGGAGTTAAAGGTTTATTGGTTTGAACTGGGTTAGTATTACTTTGAGGTGGAATAAGACTTGGGTTTTTATTTTCTGCCTTAGGGTTACTAGTAAGTATGACACTTTTATTAGAAACATTAGGTGCTATGGTTGGAGGAGTGAGAGGGGTAGCTACTTCTTTTTTAGGTTCGGTTTTCTTTTGAGCGTCCAAAGTCTTTGGAACTAAAGGAGGAGTTGCATTTTTTTCAGGGGTTGGCTTAGGAGCGTCTTTAGGTCCATTATTAGGCATAAGTGGAGTGTCTTTTTTTACATTATTGTTAGACTGTAACCCAGAAGTTGCAGGGGTAAGAGGTTGATTTTTAGGATGACTGGTGGGTACCTTGCCATTGCTAGTGCTTGGTGTAGTAGTTGGAATGGCTTTATTATCAGGGATTTGAGGCGGTGTTACTTCTTTTTTATTAATAGCCGGTGGTGTAATGAGTTGCACTTTATTTTGAGGTGTGGCTACCTTTTCCTTATTAACTACTGGTGATGCTGATTGGGTTGTTATTTTACTGTTTTCTTTATTTGGAGTTTCTATCTTTGGTTTAGTTGTATCTTTATTTTCGTTATTAGGACTAGTAGTAGGTGTATCTGGTTTAGAAGTTTCTTTTACTTTCTGATCTATAATTGATTGAGTTTTATCTGTTGCTTTACTGGCTACTACTTCTTCAAGCCTTTTTAATTCATTCAATTCTCTTGTTCTTTCTTGCTCTATTTCTATTTGTTTTTCCTTACTCATATTTAAATCATTACCACTGTAACAACTATCATTTATATCATTGTCTATTTCAATAATACGGTATATTTCTTCAAAACTAGTATGTCCAGAAAGAACTTTGTAAAGACCATCTTGCAACATTGTTATTACATTACCACTACCATAGACTAATTTTTTTAGTTCTTCTTTGTCTAAATCTTTACTATTAAGTAAATTTCTGATATCGTCATCTATTTCTAAAACCTCTTGAATCGCTATACGACCACGGTAACCTTTGTTGCAGTTTTCACAACCTTTATGGTTGGCATCATGGATTTCTGTTACATCCTTTTTTAAGGCTAATTTAAAGACTTTTTTCTCATATGGAGTAGTTTCTCTTTTGATACGACATTTGGGACAAAGCGTTTTGGCTAATCTTTGGGAGATTATACCAGTAAGCGCTGTTGATAGTAGATATCTTTCAACATCCATATCTAAAAGTCTTTCAATGGTTGAAAGAGAGTTGTTGGTGTGGATAGTAGATAAAACTAAGTGACCAGTAATTGAGGCTCTAACTGCAATTTTGGCAGTTTCACTATCACGAATCTCTCCAATTAAAATGACATTTGGATCTTGACGCAATATTGATCTTAAGACAGTAGCGAAGTCAAGACCTATTTCAGAATTAACTTGTACTTGATTCATACCCTCAATGTTCATTTCGATAGGGTCTTCGACGGTAATGATATTAGTCCGTTCTTTGTTTAGAACTTGAAGAATAGAGTAAGTTGTCGTACTTTTTCCAGAACCAGTAGCACCTGTAACTAAGATAATACCATTGGGAACGCCAATCATATTTTTAAGTTTTATAAAGTTTTCATTATTAAAGCCTAATTGATCGATTCCTGATAAACTTCTACTATAATCTAGGATACGAATAACTATTTTCTCACCCTCATTAGTGGGAAGACAAGACACACGCATATCTAAATCTTTATCCCCAAATTTGCCTTTGATAGCTCCATCTTGAGGGAGACGACTTTCTGTAATATTCATGCCAGCCATCAACTTAAGTCTTGTAGTTAAGTTTCTACCATAAACTTTAGGAATAAATGTATAATCTACTAAGTCACCATCGATACGAGTCCTTACAATGATGCCATCTTCACGAGGATCAAAGTGTATATCTGAAGTACCCATTTTGGATGAATTAATAATGATAGCATCTACTATTTTAGTTACTGGTGTTTTTGTAAAATCAAATGTTACCATAATCACAGCCCCTTTTCATATCTTTAACTTTAGTATGGTAATTTACTACAATATAGTATATAATAAACTTTAGATAATAGCAAGAAGGAAAGAGGGTAAATATGAAAAAATTGCGTAATAACAATAAAGCATTTGCTCTTGTAGAAACTCTAATTGGAGCTTTGTTTGTGGTGGCTGTCTTTATGGTTCTATTCGAAAACTATTATCCAATAGTAGGTAAGTATGAACGGTATGAAAATTATGATGATTTGGAGTCTAAGTATATTGTACATTACCTAAGACAAATGATTGAGGCTGATCCAAATAAAAGTAGTATTATAAATAAGATAGGCTCAACTGGATACTATTTATTTGGTGCCACAGTTCAAGATGGGGATATTACAACAACTGCCACTCCCAATGAATTATGTACTTTATTGTCATTACAAGGCTCTTTTAATAATAAACAATATTGTCAAAATTTTATAGATGAAGCTAAAATAACAAAAATATTTTTATCTGACTATAATACTACTACTTTTAAAAATGATGTGAAGAAGCATACCTTAGTATCAGGAAGTGAAGAAATATCAAGAGCTTTTGAATTATATGTTGATTATATGCCAACATTTAAAAATTCGGCGAGCTCTAAAAGTGGTTATAGAAGATTGATTATAGAAATAAAACACGAAAATAATGATTCTAGTAAAGAAGGAACTGATTACTATACTTATGCTAATATAGAGGTATTTTAGATTTATAAGGGATTATTTTTATTAGTATGTGCCTTGGTAAAGGGAAAGGATGAATGGTTAGTATGAAAAATAATAAACAGTTGATAACTATAAATAAACTCAATAATAATGGGCTAACCTTAATAGAACTAATACTTTGTTTCTTAATAGTTTCTGTTATTGTAATTTCTTTATTAAATACAGTTATGAATTATAAAAATAAAGAGCAAATAGAAGATTTAAGAAGTAACATTATATCTTATAAGAATCAAGTGACACGAATTATTGAAACAGATTTTATAAAGAATGATATATCATCATATAAACTGGTGTCTACTAGTGGTAAAGCAGGAGAGTCTTCTACTGAAATATGGGACATTACTTTTCAATTTAATAAACAATTTTGTGGTGGCATATATCAAAAAAATATGAAGATTGTAAGAGGAAATAAAGAAAATTATATAATGTATCCTGATATTTTTGAGCGAGGGGGTACGTGTTATAATCAAAATGTTAAATATGACTTGTTAAGTACTACTAATGTATTAGATGTTGATGTAAATGATGCAACAACTGCTAGTGGTGATAAAGTAGAATATAGTGATATAAGGTTTGCATATGTTTATTTAAAAGCTTATGGTAATATTTTCACTTTAGATATTCCAATTTATCATAGTGATTTTGGAACAAATTATCATATTAGAATAATTTCGCCACTTAATTATTTACAAAGTGCCAAATCATAATGTAAAGTATAAGAGCAAGTGAAGTAGAAGCTATTCTACCTTTTAGAAAATTAGAATATTTGATATTAGTATTAGAAATTAAACTTTGTACTTGTATGTTGATAGCGACGCCACCTAAAGAAATAAAGGTTAGTAAAATAATACCTTTATTAAACAAAGATAGATTAGATAAAGCTAAATCAGTAGTACCTTTAGTCAGATCAAATAAACCAAATAACATAGTTTTCATAATATTATTGTTGATAAAGGCAGTTAAAAGACTAACCAAGACTACAAAGAAAAGTGAAGAACAAAAAACAATTTGAGCAACAGAAAAAGTACTTTCAAAAGAATTATTTAGACAAGTTATAAGACTAGTCTTTTTTCTTTCACTTAAATTTGTAGATGGTAAATATTTTTTAGGTCTGATTAGTATAGCTAGGATAAAATTACTTAAATAATGACTAATAAGAATAACTAGAGCAAACTTAGAATTATATAAAGACTTAACTGTTCCTAAAATAAATAAAGGGTTAGAAAAATGAGTAAAAGTAATTAGATAATTAGCTAAATCATTTGAAATATAGCCTTTATTATAAAAGTCAGCTATGTATTTACTACCACTTGGGAAACCAGTAAATAAAGACATTAAAATAATAAAAGAACTTGTAGAATCAATATTAAATAAGAACTTAAATAATGTTTTAAAAAGCCTATTAAAAATATTAATAATACCATAGTTTAATAATAAGTCTGATAAAGTATAAAAAATAAACATACAGGGAAATAGTTTAGTTAAAAACAGATAACTAGTTTCAATTACAATATTCATAACTGAAGTTGCTTGACATAGAGTAAGGAAAAAAGTGACAAGTAGAAAGATAAGAGGAATACTATTTGTTATTTTTTTAATGTTATTTGTCATGATGAAGCTCCTTTTTGTTATAATTATAAATAGAGGTAGATGATTATGTTTAATAAAATATATAGTAAAGTTAAAGAATTTATTCATGATGAATGGAAATTTATTTTATTTGTTTTATTATTGTGTTTTCTGTATTTATATCCAGTTGATTGCTATGTAACAGTTGGCGGTGGTATTTTTAGTGCTGCTGATAGAGTTACAGTGGAGGGAGGACAAAAGGAGAAAGGAAGTTTTAACCTCTCATATGTGTCACAATTAAAAGGAACACTGGGTACATATTTACTTAGTTATATTATTCCATCATATGAAAGAGAGGACGTAGATGATTATAGGTATAATGATTCAGAGAGTGTAGATGATATTGAACTTAGAAATGAATTACTTTTAAAAGATGCAAGTAATAATGCTATATATGTGGCTTATACTAATGCTAATAAAGAAATCACATTATTAAAAAATGATTTATATGTGTATAATATTGCACAGAAAGCTGTAACCGATTTGGAAATAGGAGATAAAATACTAAAAGTAAATGGTAAAAAGGTAGATGATGTGGATAAAATAATAGATTCTTTAGATGAAATAGAAATTAACGAAGTAGTTAGTATTGAGGTATTAAGTGATGGAAAGAAAGTAACTAAGACTGCTACTGCGTATGGAGATAAGAATAAAGTTTATCTGGGTTTTTCCGTAATGGCTAGTCAAGAATATAAAACTAAACCAAGCGTGGAGTATAAGTTTAAAGAACAGGAGTATGGACCATCAGGAGGACTTATGACAGCTTTGGAAATATATAATCAATTAACAAAAAAAGACTTAACTGGAGGTAAAAAGATTGCTGGTACTGGTACAATTAGTCGTGATGGTGTTGTTGGAGAAATCGATGGGATAAAATATAAATTAAGTGGAGCAGTAAA
>CANRBB010000061.1 GCA_947628745.1 uncultured Bacilli bacterium
CGAACTAAAGTCCAATTTTTATTTTCACTAATCATTTCTTCAAAATAATTTTGTTGATTTTCAAGTGAATTTAATTGATCGTCCTTATCAGTTGAAACACGCGCATAATAGCCAACTTTTAAATTCATATCATAGATTGTTTTACCTTTTCGCAAATTTTCCCTAGCTTTTTTAACATCCATAATATCATGTCCCTTTCTTTTAGTTTTTACATCCAAAACTACTTACGTTTCATTACTAATCAAATCATTAGAATATTCATTTTTTATCTTAGTAAGTCTTGCTAAAAGAGATCTCTCCATTATTTTGAAAGTATTTAAATCAATAACTTTTTCATCATATAATTCTTTATTAACAATCAATCTAAATTCTAACCACTTATATTCAAAAGGCAAATGCTTTGTACTAAACTTCACAGCTATATCATCAGTTTCACACATAAAAAGGCCTCCATATTCCTTAAATTTTATGAAACTCATAAAAAAAAAGACCAACAAGTCAAAATTAGACATTATTATTTAAAAATATACTGCATTAAATCTGGAGTTTTGCGTAAAATATTTGTAAAACATTGTAAATACAATGTATTACTTTGTATTGACAATCATATATTAAACTTTTATAATTAAAACAAGAAATGAGGGATATTGTGGAAACTTTAAATTTAAATGTTCGTGTTGATGCCAATGATAAGAAAAAATTTGAACAATTTTGTAATAGTGTCGGTATGAATATATCTACCGCAATAAATATGTTTATAAAGGATGTCTTAAGAGAACAAAAATTACCGTTTGAAATAACGACAAAAAGCGTTGATGAAACAATTTATGAGAAATTAAAAGAAGCAGAATTACAAATGAGTCATACTTCAAAAAGATATTCTAAAGAAGAAGTTTTAGAAAGTATTAATAACATTATAGGATAGAATGGCTTTGTGTATAAGATAGAATTTTTGCCTATTGCTAAAACAGATATGGATAACATTGTCTATTACATTTCTCATAAACTGAAAAACATTACTGCATCAAACAAAATTAGAGATTTATTCATGAGTAGTTTCGATAAAATTTTAGAATTCCCCTATGGATGTTCTGTTTATAAGCCATCAAAAGCTTTAACCAATGAATATAGAATTTATAAAGTTAAAAACTTTCTTATCTTTTATACAATAAATGACAAAGAAAATTTAATTACTATTGTTAGAGTTCTATATCAAAAAATGAATATTAATAATATATTAGAATAGTTATGATTAGAGTTTGCATTCTCTAATTTTTATTTATAAGTTTAAACATAAAACAAACATCAATTTAGGTATTACTACGCCTATTATCTAAAGCATATTCTGCAAATTAGTATGTGTTGCTGTATCGACACCAAGATTACAAGAGTTTTGCAAAACTTCCATAAAAGTCTGTTGCCCATGTCCTCCTGCTTTCCAACATTTTATTTTGGCAGTATCTACTTTTACAGAACCTGCATCATAAAATGTATCCTTGTCTAAATCAACTACTTTTTCCTCAACCGCAGCCGCAGTCGTAATTATTTTTTGAGTCGAACCAGGCTCATATGTAGCCCAAATAGGTAAATTCCTACTAAGAACTTCTTGACTATAATTTTGATAATTATTAGGATCATAATCTGGTCTACTCGCCATACCATAAATTTCACCCGTATTTGGGTTCATAACAATAGCTAAAGCCATATCCGGTTCAAACATATCAACCACATTATCTAATTCTCTTTCAAGAGACTTCTGAATATTTATATCAACAGTAAGTTGAATATTCATACCATCTTGTGGCTCCAAATAAACATCAGCTAAATTGAGCTTATTTCCCTTAGCATCAGAAAAATATTTTATAGCTCCACTTTCTCCAGTTAAATACTTATCATATTGTAGTTCTAATCCTGATAATCCCTGATTATCAATACCTACATAACCAAGACTATGCGATAACAAATCACCATATGGATAATATCTTTTAGACTCTTTAACAAGATAGACACCCGGTAACTTTAAATTATTAATTTTATCAGCTATTTCATAACTTAATCTTCTTCCCTCAGGATGCACTCTTTCAATTGATGTCTTTTTATTAACATGTTTATACATTATATCATAATCAACATTTAAAATTTCAGCCAATTTAGTAGTAGTCTCTTTTTTATCTTTTATTTGATTAGGTACTAATACTAATGAAGTGGTCGTTAAATTATCAGCTAATACAACACCATTACGGTCAAGAATTAAACCCCTATTGGCCTCAACTGGTAAATCTCTACTCCATAAATCTTTAGCTAAAACATACAATTTATCATATTCAAATACTTGAACATAAAATATCCTAATTATAATTAACAATAATAATGTCGTAAATATTAAAAGTAATATTTTCATTCTTGCATCAATCTTCTTAAAAAACATATTAACACCTCAATTATATATATGTTTTCTAATAACAAAAATGATTTAATACTAACTAACTTTCTTAAATAAATAAAATTGAATTTTCTCATTATGATATTGATTAGTAGTTTCTCTAAATAACTCTTTATAATCTTTATTATTCTTTAAATATTTATATAGTTTATCATCTTTACTAACTATTAAATGAGTAAAATCATATTTTTCTAAAAAAGACTTTTTGTCAATTTTATTTATTTGAAGTAAATAATATTCCTTCATAATATCTTCCTTTTTATTATTACTTTTCAAAAATACTTCTGCTCTAGGATCAATGTATACCTTATATCCATTCCAAATAAGATAACTACCTATATCATAGTCAGTATACAAAACTACTTTCTCTTTTTCTTCGTTTTGATTCAAATAATTGGTTATCTTCCTGACATAAAGAGAATTAAATTTTTCTTTATCTGTTGTAAAACATAAATATAAGGAAACACCTATTACTATTGTTACTAATAAAGAATAACAAATTTTAAACTTTGAATCATAATGATAAATTTCACGATATATTTGAAAGTTATGACGAAGATAATATGCCAAAGGAAAAACTCCTCCTATTAGAAGAAAACTAAAACCTTTAGTACTTGAAAGGCCTAAAATAATTGTACCTAACTGCAAACAAAGATATCTCAGTTTTATATCATGCCTTTTAACAATATTAGTTACTAAAATAATAATAAATGTTATATAACAAAATTTCCCACAAAGCATTCTAGGCACCACCAAAGGTATCATTTCATTTACTAATTTATTAATATACTCATTTCCATAAGATGTAAAAATATATGTTATAGCCTTATATCCATAAGGATTTATAAAACCAACCAAAAACATAGGTATTAATATAAGAAGTAAATATTTTTTCTCAAAGCCTTTATTATTTATGAATAGTAATCTAATATGAAACGATTCCACAATATAAGGAAGAATGAATAAAAAAAGCATAAACCAACTAGAAGCATGAAGATTTATCAAAAGTAAAGATAATAGTGGTAAAAAGAACAGTAATTTATAGTTCTTTGTTCTTACATATTTCTCTAAAATATAAATTTCTAAAAGAAGAATTACAAAATCAAACATCTGTGGTCTTGTTCTTACAAATAATAGTAAGAGCCATGAAATATATGAAGTAACAATTACCGATAAACTTGCTCTACCCTCACTAATTAACATACATATCTTATATAATATATATATTATTATGATGTAGAGTATTAGAAGCATAAGATAAATACCCATATATGAGCAAAGTGTATACACTTTATAAAAGATAACATCTGTAAGCCATTGTTGTACAACAAATGATAAATTTTGATGAATTGTAAATGGTTCAATAACAGGAAACCCATGATTTAAAATATATTTACCAGTCGCAATCAAAAACCAAAAATCATTATCTATCACTCTTAAAGTAAAAAATGAAATAACAATTGGTATTAATAAATATAAAAGTAATAATGGTTTACAAGGATGATAATTTTTAATTTTTTGAATAATCTTTTTCATTGCTATTTCCCTCTTCATGATAAACTTGTTCTGTATTAACATTCCAAATAACACTTTTATCTTTTTCTTTATCAATTATTATTTGAGCAGCTTTAATACCAGTTTCCATAGAATGATCCATATTATTATAACGATGTTGCCCATTTCTACCAATGCAATATAAATTAGTAATACCATTAAGATATTCTCTAACCAAAGAAAAATCTTTATAAGAATCAAAATAAGCAGGATAAGCTTTTTTTACTTTCACAACATGAAAGTCTATAACATCATCTCTAGTATTTATAATATCCATAGAAATCAATTCTTGAGTAGCGTACCTAAATAATTCCTCATTACTTTTATTCCAAAAATCATCTCCCTCATTACAAAAATACTCAAGTCCTAATGAAATATAGTTATCATTTTTAACTAAATATGGCGACCAATTATTAAAGATTTGAATACGGCCCAATTTTTGTTCCTTGCCCTGTACATAAATCCAACAATCAGGTGTAATATCATGTAAAGTTTTTAATTTAGTATTATTCCTTAAATTAAATTGCTTGAGCACTAACCCCACAGTAATAAAATCACGATAAGGCAAATTTAAAGCAATATCTTTTATTCCCTTAGGAACATTATTTAAAGATTCTATTAAATCTTTAATAGGCATAGAAGAGACAAAATAATCCCCCTCAATAACCTCTGTTTTATCATTACTTTTAATAATAATACTTTGAATCATATTTTTATTTTTATTTATTTTTATTACTTTACTATTTAAAAGAATATTTCCCCCCATTTTATTTATTTTTTTAGCCATTTCTTCCCACATTTGACCCGGTCCAAATTTAGGATAATAAAAACTCTCTATTAAAGATGTTTCTTTTTCTTTATTATCTATTTTTAAAACTCGTCTAAAATAATCTTTAATAATTTCTATAATAGATAAACCTTTTACTCTTTGCCTTCCCCAAGACGAATCAATTTCTTTTGGTGATCTTCCCCATAGTTTTTCAGTATATCCCTCAAAAAAAATACTATACAGTTTTTTTCCAAATCTATTGATATAAAAATTCTCTAAATTATTTTCTTCTTTTTTCACAAAAATACTTTTTAAGTAACTAAAACCACAACTAAGTGTTGTCCTCAACCCAAGTTGTCTAAATACTTGTAATTTAATTGTTATCGGATAGTCATAAAAACTTTTATCATAATAAATACGTGAAACTCTATTTCTTATTAAAAGTACTTTGTCATTTTTTTCAGGATCTGGTCCTTTTTTTGGCAAATGCTTATCTATATTTAAAATTTTATCTTCATAGCTTTCTTTAGCTTGGATTGGTAATATTTCTTGCCATAACTTATTTATTTCCTTATTTTTGGAAAAGAACCGGTGCCCACCTAAATCCATTTTATACCCATCATGATAGGAGATTGTTTTGGAAATTCCTCCCACTAATTTATCTTCTTCAACAATTATAACATCATAATCTTTTGATTTTTTTAAAAGAGTATAGGCCATAGTCAAACCAGCTGGCCCTGCTCCTATTATTACAACTTTCTTCTTCATAATTACTCCATATTACTTTGTATTTCTTTTACTAAATTGTTATATTCCACCATCACACTAGTTGAATAAAAATTAATTTCATTATCTTTAATTACCCAAGCATTAGGATTATTCTTTAGAAGTGTGATAACTTTAATATCATCCTCTAAAATCTTCTTACCCCTTATACTAATATTATCTATTTCCTTACTATCCTCTTCTAAAGAACGATTTACTGTTTTATTAAACATATAACTACGATAAATAGAAATAGCATCAGAATCATCAGTCTCATCTTCAATATAAGACATAATAGTTTCTTCTTCTCTCATCTTTAACAATATAGAAATTGTCTCATCAAAATCACTTATCTTATTATTTAATACTTTTAAAGAATTATTAAAAGCAGGCTTATCTTTATTATAATTACTAGATGATAATATATTCTTTATAGATTTATCATTAATAATTTTATTTATTTTCTTCATATTTTGAGCATAATTACTCATATATTTTTTTACAGCCAATTCAACATCTTTATTTTTCCCAAAAGTTTTAGTATTAGTATTATAACTATCTTTTAAAATATTTTTACTCATAGTATTTTTTATCTCATAATCAAGTACCTTTTTATTAATTAATTTAAGGCTAAGTAACGCAATTAAAGTTATGAAAATTATTATTATAAAAAGGTAAACTTTAGTACTTAGATTAAACTTTTTCTCTTTCATTTTTTCACCAAACTTTCTTTTTGGATACTAATAGAATACCATATTTAATCATCATAATCAATCTTCCTAAAATTAAAACTTAGGACTATCTTTTATTAGGTACTGATAAGTTAAGTTATGACATGTACCATAATTTAAATGCCCCATATAACTA
>CANRBB010000062.1 GCA_947628745.1 uncultured Bacilli bacterium
CAATTCTTTCGTTAATTTACATATTAAAATATACATGATATACTTTTAATGTTTATCATAGAATTTATAGAACACAATTTAAGGAGATGATTTTATGTTAGAAATATTAAAAGCTATATTATTCGGAATTGTAGAAGGAGTTACAGAATGGTTACCAATATCTTCAACAGGACACATGATTTTATTAGACGAATTTATTAATTTAAATGTCAGTGATGAATTTTATAAATTATTTGAAGTTGTCATACAACTAGGAGCTATACTTGCGGTAGTAGTAGTATATTTTAAAACAATATGCCCCATTGGTTTCAATAAGACAAAAACAGAAACAAAAAAAACATTAAGCTTATGGGGAAAAATATTAGTAGCTTGTGTACCAGCAGCTATCATCGGTGTCTTATTAGATGATTGGTTAGATGAACACTTATATAATGGAATAGTTGTAGCTATAATGCTAATATTATATGGTATTTTATTTATTATAGTTGAATCAAAAAATATAGGAAAAAGTAGCACTAAAGAACTAGAAGATATAACATATAAACAAGCATTAGGAATAGGAGCCTTTCAACTTCTATCGTTAATACCAGGGACCAGTAGAAGTGGAGCAACTATAATCGGTGGCTTAATATTAGGATTAAAAAGAAATATAGCTGCACAGTTTACATTCTTTTTAGCTATTCCTGTAATGTTTGGCGCATCTTTATTAAAACTACTAAAATATATTATGAATGTAGGCTTTGTATTTAATTCAGGAGAAATTGCCTTATTAGGAATTGGCTCATTAGTCGCTTTTATTGTAAGTATTTTAATAATTAGATTCTTAATGGCATATATTAGAAAACATGATTTTAAAGTATTTGGCTATTATAGAATAATATTAGGTATTATTGTACTTTTATATTTTGTAGTACACTAAAAGTTAGAAGACGTAAGTCTTTTTCTATTTTAAGCTCAGGAAATTTTATAAAATTATAGGCATCGAATTAAAAACTGATATTGCTACTAAAGATTTACTTTTCTACATTTTGTTTATAACTATTAACTAATTTTAAATCCCCTAATAAAGTACCACATTTCAAGTTTTTTATATATTGACTTATCATAATTTATATAATATAGTTGATAAAAATAGAATCAGCAGTCAGCATAACTATTTTTCATGACTATATGATCCTAGAATTAAAAATGAGAAAGATGAGTGATTTAAATGAAAAAATATTTATATGATTATATTGAATATATTGATTCATGCCTTAAAAATAAGAATAAAGATCTTGATATCCAAAAATTAAAAGAAGAACATTTAGTTAAAATTAAGTTCTTTCAACATGAAAGATTAATTCACTTAATAGTTACCTTATTTTATGTAATCTTTATGTTAATATTTTTTGCATGCACCCTAATCAGCATATGCTTCCTAATAATTGCACTTATCCTAGTTATATTTGTACTTTGTTATGTTATTCATTATTTCAAATTGGAAAATGGAGTCCAATATTTGTATAAACAATACGATGAGATGAATAAATTATTAAAATAAACAGAAAATAAATAATAAGGGTAACTAAATAATTAAATTTAAATAAGTATTAAGAATTTTATAATTTTTAATATTATACAAGTTTATAAGAAATAATTGTAAATATTATATGAAATAGATACTAAACAAAGAAATCTATACAAAACAATATTAACTTATTCATATCACCCAAATAACAGCTAATAATCTAGATTATTAGTATGCATAAGTAATAAATTTAATATTAGTTTACTCACAAACTTTTTAAGTATGGTAATATGTAAAATAAAAATATAATTGTTTAATTAGATTGATTTGCATGATATAATATTTATGATATGCTAGGAGGAAGAAATGAAAGCTGTAAAAATAGTAGGAGAAAAGAAATTTGAAGTTTGTAATATTGAAGAAATATCTCCAAGAAGAGATTCAGTTATTGTTAAAGTGAACTCATGTGGTATTTGTGGCTCTGACATTCATTACTGGGTAAGTGGGGAACCCCAAGGACTTATCATGGGACACGAATTTGCAGGAGAAGTAGTTGATCCAGGCGATAGAAACGATTTAAAAATAGGACAAAGAGTAACAGGATTACCTATATCACCTTGTATGGAATGTGATGCTTGTAAAAGTGGTAATCCTCAATACTGTCGTAAAACATGGTCAGAAGCAGTAGGTCTTACAGTTGATACACCAGGAGGTTACGCCCAATATCTAAGATGTCGTGGTGATATGATAAGAAAAATACCAGATGAAGTAACAGATGATGAAGCAGCAATGGTTGAACCATCAGCAGTTAGTCTACACGCTGTAAATCTTGCCAACATTAAAATAGGTGACAGTGTTTTAATAGTAGGTGGTGGTATCATCGGCTTAATGGCTGCTGAATTTGCTAAACTAAATGGAGCAACTAAAATTGTATTACTTGAAACTAACGAAATGAGAGGGAAAAAAGCCTTAACATATGGAAAAGTTGATGAATTTTATGACGCCCGTGAAGAAAATATAATGCCAAAACTAGTAGAAAAAACTGGTGGCTTTGATGTAGTAATTGAATGCTGTGGTACAAGCCCTGCCGTAAGTGAAGCCATTATGGGAGTAAGACCAGGTGGTACCATTGTATTAGTCGGAGTTGCTATGGAACCTATAACCATTCCAACAGTAATGGCAGTCATGGGTGAAGTTAGAATGCAAGGTGCAATAGCTTACACAATACAAGAATTCGATAGTTGCCTTGAGTTGATTAGAAATAAAACTATTGATGTTCAAAAATATATTGATGCCAGAGTAAGCCTAGAAGAAACACAACATTCCTTTGAAAGACTTACAAGTGGTACAGATGATGCCATTAAAATAATTCTAAAACCACAATTATAGTAAACTAATAAAAACTATTAATATAAAAAAGAAAAATTTTAGACAACAGATTTTTCTTTTTTAACTTAAAATACAGTATTAACATAAATAGTCACAATTAGACAGCCAAAACATACAAAATTCTTGCTAAAGAATCATAATAATATTATAATTCAAGTAAAGAAGGTGCAAATATGAACGATGTGAATTATTTATTAAATAATGGTGTAGATGTCGAAAAAAGTTTAGAATTGTTTGGAGATTTAGAAACTTACAATGACAGTATCAAGGACTTTATTACAGATGCCTCATCTAAAATAGAAAAATTAAAAGAATTTAAGGCAGTGGGTGATATGGCTAATTATGCTATCGAAGTTCATGCTTTAAAAAGTGATGCCAAATATTTTGGATTTACAACTTTAGCAGAACTAGCATTAAATCATGAGATGAAAAGTAAAGAAAATAATATGTTTTACATTAGTGAAAACTTTCCTGAATTAGAACAAGAAACCAAAAGATGTCTAAATATTGCCAAAGTGTATTGTGGAGAAATTACAGAAATTCCTGAAGAATCACAAGAAAAAGAAAACACTATCAAAGAAAATACCATTCTTGTTGTTGATGACTCAGAAGTAATAAAGAAATTTATTCAGAAATTATTTAACAATGAATACGAAGTTTTAGTAGCAAGCGATGGCAAAGAAGCTATGAGTATTATTCAACAAGGAATGTATAACAAATTAGTAGCTGTTTTACTTGATTTAAATATGCCAAATGTCGACGGTTTTCAGGTATTAAACTTTTTTAGGGAAAATGATTTATTTTCCAAAATACCAGTTTCAATAATTACCGGGGTTGGTTCAGACGAATTAATTGCTCGTGCATATGAATATCCAATAGTAGAT
This sequence comes from uncultured Bacilli bacterium, assembly GCA_947628745.1. Classification (GTDB taxonomy): domain Bacteria; phylum Bacillota_I; class Bacilli_A; order RF39; family UBA660; genus CAG-417. Next base: position 3,784 of record CANRBB010000062.1, read on the forward strand.
GTATTAAGAAAACCATTCAATGAAAAAGATATAAAAGAAATACTTGAAAATACGATAAGTAAAAATATTGCATAAATGAATAACTTTACTGAGCTAAGGTTATTTTTTTACTTTACTGAGAAGGTTATTTTTGACTAGCCAAATGTACTTAAAAGTAATATAATAGATATAAATTGAATTGTGAGGTGCATTATGAATTATAGTCAATATAAAAAGACAAGAAAAAAATTGCTCATCAAAAATATAATATTTATGAGTTTAATATTAGGAATTGCCCTAGTATCAACTTACAAAATATATAATAAATTTCGCGATGCTAGAGATAAAATTATGAATTCGCCCTCACTAGAAGTCACATTTCATGATTCTGAGAAAGTTACAATCAACAAAGTGACGCCAGTAACTGATTCAGTTGGATTATCCAAAAAGGCTTATCGCTTTACAATAAAAAATAATACTAATACTAAAGTTAGCTATTCAGTAAAAATTGTTCCTGATAATGACGCATATAAGAATGATAAATGTGGAGAATATAAAATACCTTTAAACATTATAAAAGCAGGAATACATGAAAAAGGTCAAGTTAGTGATATTTATAATTTAGATGACTTAGAAAATAACGTTCTCGTCATAAAAGAACTGAGCCCTAAAGAAGAAGTTGAATACACAGTTAGATTTTGGATTTCAAAAAACACTTTAACACCAGAAGCTAAATTACATTTTCATGGAAAATTAGAAATAGTAGAAAATAATTAAAGAGAGGATGATAGAATATGAAAATATTAGTAACAGGAGGAAATGGATACATTGGTAGTCATACATGCGTGGAATTATTAAATAATGGTTATGAAGTAGTTATATTAGACAATTTTTCAAATAGTAAAAAAGAAAATCTTGCTAAGATAAAAGAAATAACAAATAAAGATTTTAAATTCTATGAAGGGAATATGCTTGATAGAAGCATTTTAGATACTATTTTTACAGAGAATAAAATAGATGCAGTTATCGATTTTGCTGCTTATAAAGCAGTAGGAGAATCAGTTTTGAAACCAGTAGAATATTATACTAATAATATATCAACTGTTTTGGTTTTGCTTAGTGCCATGAAAGATTATAATGTTAAAAAATTGGTTTTCTCATCAAGTGCAACCGTTTATGGAGATCCAGAAGTAATACCAATTACAGAGGAATGCAAAACTGGGGGAACTACTAATCCTTATGGAACATCAAAATTGTTTGTAGAACAAATTTTAAAAGATTTATATAATTCTGATAACACTTTTGACATTGCTATACTAAGATATTTTAACCCAATTGGTGCTCATGAATCAGGAATTATAGGAGAGGAACCTAACGGTATACCAGCAAATCTTTTACCATATGTTTGTAAAGTTGCTAGTGGTAAACTAGAATGTTTATCTATTTTTGGAAATGATTATGACACCAAAGATGGAACAGGAGTAAGAGATTATATACATGTTGTAGACCTAGCTATTGGACATATCAAAGCCCTTGAAAAATTAAATAAGGAACAACACGGTTTATTCATTTATAATTTAGCAACAGGAACAGGGTATAGTGTTTTAGACATTGTTAATGCTTTTGAAAAAGTAAACGGTGTAAAAGTAAACTATAAGATTGTAGGTAGAAGAGCAGGAGATATAGCTACTTGTTATTCAAATCCAACAAAGGCAAAGGAAGAACTAGGCTTTATCGCAACAAGAACTTTAGAAGATATGTGCAGAGATGCATGGAATTATGAACAAAAAAACAGATAAAAAAGAATACCTTTATACAATAAATTTAATACCAGCTAATATTTTAGCAATATTAATTATGATTTTATTGAGCATATCTACCATAGTTATAAAAAAAGACTTAGTGCTTAGTGACAATCCAGTTTTATTAATTTTATACTTCCTTGGATTAATTGCATGGACGTTTCTTCATGAGTTGCTACATGGAATTGGATACGTTATTGGCAAAGCAAAAAAAGAAAACGTAGTATATGGCATTTATATAGAAAAGTCTATTTGTTGTACACTGTGTAAACAAGAAGTTCCCAAAAAAACAATTTTGTTGTCCTTATCACTTCCATTTTTAGTGATTGGTATTGTAACATACGTAACTGGCTTTCTTATAAATAGTGGGTATTTAATTCTGCTTTCAATTATAAATATAAGTGGAGCTGCCATGGACATAGTAATGTTTCTCTACATTTTAAAACAAGAAAAAAATATTACTTATGCTGAAAGCGATAATCCAACTGCGTTTTACTTAATTTCTACCGATGATTTAACTAAAAGTAAAAGTATGTTTTTAAAAATAGAAAGCGTTAGAGATTATAATCCAAAACATTTTATATTTGATAAGTCAAAAAAGATTACTATTTCAAAAATATCAAAACAGGTATTAATGATAATAATAGTAATTTCAATATTATTTTTAATTTTATATATTGTTTAGAAATGCAAGATTATGCATTTTTTTTCTTGCAAAATCAATACGGGGGGGGGTATAATAGAAATGAGAGTAAATAGTAGAAAGTGCAAGTATGAAAGA
>CANRBB010000063.1 GCA_947628745.1 uncultured Bacilli bacterium
ACATGTTATAACATTTACATTACTCATTTTTATTGAATAAATTACACACTTAGATTATTCAGGTAACACATTTATTGATTTTTCTTCATCTGATATGTAATATTAATATCATAATCCAATTTCATCTTATTATCATCCTTTGCATCAAAGACAATTTATGACTATTACTTATATTTTCCTCATTGCTTTAATATTATCATTATCTTTCAACAAAGATAATATTTCTAATTCTTTTTGATTTATTTCATCAATTGTTAAATTAAAATGAACTGCTAAATCATCATCACTATAATTTTCTTGGTACTTTAACATAATAAATGATAAGTCTTCAGACGATAAAGTTGATAACACTCGCATCATATCAGAACTAAATGAAGTATTTTCTTCTTTTTCATATAAAGCATCAGGATCAGCCATATAATCCAGCATTGATTTTTCTCTGCTTGCCCCTTTATCACTGGAATATTTAGCATCATCTAATGATAAACTATTATTTTGTTTCTTATATTTTTTTAGATAATGTCTAAAATAACCCTTTACAGTTAAATCCATGTACTTAATTATTTGTCCATATATATTCAAATTAGTTCGATCTACTACTGTTAGTAAATAATATTTTATCTCACTTTCAAAATCTTCATAATTGCTACGATTAACTTTAATTTCATAATTTGTACATAATGAAAATATTGTTTTATAAATATATCTTTTTTCTCTTAATAATATTTCATTTCTTGAATCATATAACTCACTTTTATATATCCCAATTAAGTTATATAATTCCAATTTTTCGATATCCATATTAGAATTTTTTAAATCATCAATTAAAGAAAAAACATCTTTAATTTTTTTATCAGTAATAACTTTATAATCATTATTATTTTTTTTGTCAGAAAAATACCATATCATGTTAATTGCTTGATTATACGAAAAATCCATACTAACTAAATCGTTTACATTTTCAAAATCAATTTTTAAAAAATCACATATATCTTTTATTTCATTAATACTATTTATTTTGCCTCTTTTTAATTTATTAAATATTTCACTTATTTTATTTATTTGCAATCTATATTCATATTTCTTTATTGCTGATTCTATAATTTGTTCATTATCCAATGAATCATCTTTAGACTCTAATGTTTTAATTCTTCTCCAAATTGCTAAATAAGGATATCCATTTATATCGCAAAACTTTGTCAATGATTGATCGTTAAAATAATATTTAGTTTTTACTGGGGGATGTTCAATATAATAATCTACAATTTGTTCTATAGCTTCATCAATTGATATATCAGTATTATCTGCGTATTCATATAAATATTTTTGAATTACTGTATTATAATTTAAACCAATGGTATTACAATACGTTGAAAGTGGTACTCCATTATAGTAGTATTTTATAGAAAATTTTTGATAAGATTCAACACACTCATCAATGATTTCTTGTAATGGTTTATTGCTTCTTAATTGCTTTCTTAAAATAGCACAGCGAATTGAATTTACATTTAAATCATTTTGTTCTGCATAATCTTTCAAGGGTATACCTCTGTAATAATAAATTATTCCGTACCTATTTATTGTGTTTATACCTTCATCGATTAAATCATCAATACTTTGGGTACTACCTTTTACTAATTTTCTTTTTACAAAAGATACTACGCTATAATATGATAAATCATTTTGAATACAATACTCTCTTAATGTCAACCCTTTATATAAGTATTTAGGTTCAAATGGTTGATATTGATTCATAATTGCCTCAACAAATTCATCATCGCTTAATCCTTTAAAGTTAGCAGTTTTTTTATATCTGCTCATATATGTAATTATATTTCTATAACTCAAATTATTGTCATCACAATACTGCTTTAGTGGCATTCCTAAATAGTAATATTTATAAATTCCTTTATGTTCTTTATTTAAATATTGTTCAATTAGCTCTTCGTCAGATAATTGTGGATTTCTTTCTTTTTCCCTGTTAATGTATGTTTTAATAGAGTGGTAATTTATTTCAGGATGACTTTCACAATACTCTTTTAAAGGTATACCATCATAAAAAAATCTAAAATTTTGATTATCAAATTCTTCCATTGCTAAAATTACTAATTCATCATTTGATAGATTTTTATTTTTCTTTTTTAAATTATTTATTCTAGAATTTATAGTTCCTACCTTAATACCATTATCTAAACAATATTGTCTTAAAGATATCCCCTTATACATATATTTAATGGCATCACCATAAGTTTCTATAACCATATCTACAATTTCTTGTTCCGTATAATTTTCATATTTTTTACTTTGTTTCTTTTTCCATATCCTTGCCCGTATAGTATCTACGTTAATATTGTTATCTTTACAATATTTAGATAAAGGTATGCCTTTATAGAAATACTTACTTTCTTGCATGATAACACCACCAAATTAATCGTCTTATATTATAATATGTATAGTATTAAAAAGTAAAGTTAGTGTTCTCGAAAAGTTCGAGTTTCCTATCAATCTGGTGCAAATGGGAAAGTTATCTACAACTTTTTATGCGCACAATAAGAATCAATCGACACCTTTATTGTAACATAAATTCAAAAGAAAAGTAACCCTTTCGAGTTACTTTTCTTGCCTGAGGGATCCCGTACTTAACATACGATTAGAACATTCGCATATAAAATGCTTGGTTCGATACACCTCAAAGGTCTTCTAATAGTATTAGACTACATTTTTACGAATTTACAACTAATTCTTCTAATTTTTCTTCATTTTTGTTACTTTTGTAATTTAAAAAAAGAAACTTAATTGTCATTATATTAAACCGGATGATGTTGTATTAAACGCGATTCATTGTTAAAATATTAATTTTTTTCTTTTGTTTTTTTGTTATCTACTTTATTATTTATTTTTAAATTGTAAGTCAAGGTCGCGAAGCGTTCATTTTAACCTTTACTTCAATTTATAAAATAAATATAATTAACAAACAAAAAAACAAAAAAACAAAAAAAGATATTTATAAGCGTTCATTATAAATATCAGTTTTGACAAATAAATTGCCTATCACATTTAATTTTATACCATGTGGGCGTTGTGCACTTAGTTTTAAAATTTGTACAATTCCTACACTTTTTCGCGTGGAAGAATTTCTTCCTTGCGATTAATAATATATCACTTTTTTACTTTTTTTTCTATTCTATTTATATATTTTCTTTAAAATTTACTGAAAAAAGTGCATTTTCTTTTAAAAATACACTTTTTCTCACCTAGTGCACTTTTTTGTGCACTTTAGATTGATTCAACGTTTTTGTTACTTTCTTGCTCAAGTTGCTTTAATGTTGGATTACTTCCAAACAACTTAAAGGGAAATTTTGAAATATAAGTTCTATAATATTGTGACACTCTTCTAGATAGGTCTTCTTTCGGACAATTGTATTTTTTCCACACCATATTAGCAATATAATCTGCCATTTGAACATCTCTATTATCTTTTGAATCTAAATATTTTACTTTTACTTCTAAATCCATAAGTTCAAATTCCCATTGTAAAAAAGTCTCTAAATCTTTTAAAGTTTTTACTGATGTATTTCTATTATCTACTCTTAACTCTATATCGTTTGTTTGTAATATAGGTATGTTACATTTAAATAAATATTTAAGTAAGTTTTTAACAAAAAACTTACTCTTTATAACCATGATTTGAATAACATTAAAAAATTAATATTCAATGTTATTCCCACTAAATATTAATTTTATTATTTTTATGCGGTTGCCCTACGTGGTATAAAGTATTAGTTCATAGTCTTAATATAGTTTTCAAGTTCTGATATTTTAATCTTTTTACTTAAGTTATTGATATAGATTTCATTAGAATAATTAAAGGCAAGAAATACATTATTATTAATGATTATTCTATGAGGTTCGATATAAGATAAGTTGCTTTGCTGTACCAAATGACACACTACCATTTCCGTTATCTTTCAAATTATAAACATATTCAGTACCTGTTTTTAAAATAAATCGAACAACGTTAAGATTTTCATTACCATTCTCATCTTTTTCTCCAACAACAATTCGTGCAACAATACTCTCAAATGTTTCTCGGTCAAACTCTTTTAAAGTTTCAGGTTCGGCTAGTATATTTTCTATATCTTTTAATTTTTTAGATAAAGTTTTGTTTTCTTGGTCTAAATCTTCATAACATTGTATTTCATTGGTTAAAAACTTTAACCTTTCTGTAATTTCCTGTTCCTTTTGATTATATGCGTCTTTATTAGAGAAGTCATCTAGTTTCATATCTATTAAGTGCGATAATCTGTTTTGTAAAACTTCTTGTTCTTTCTTTAATTTACCAATTTTGCTTTTGCAATCACTTTCTGTTATTGTTTTTTTTATAGCATTTAATAGCTTTTCTTTTGTTTTATGTTTATTCAAAACAATAGAGTTATAGATTTGAACAAACATTTCTTCTAAATATTCCTCTCGTAAAGAAATAGCATTACAGTCTTGATTAGACGTTCTTTCCCAACATTTCCAGTAAATTCTGGTATATTTACGACTTCTCATTCTTCTAACAAAATTATAGCCACATAAACCACAAACAATTTTTTTACTAAATGGGTAGTGCATAGCGTGAACACTATTATGTCCATAGTCTGACTTTGAATTTCTTTCTTTTAAAATTTCTTGTGCTGTGTTCCAAACTTCTCTTGAAATGATTGACTCGTGATGGTCTTTTACATAATATTTTTCCTTTTCTCCATAATTTTTAATAGTCTTATGAGTTAATGGATCTACACTATAAGATTTTTGATTTAATAAATCGCCAACATACTTCTCATTCACAATAATACATTTAACAGAAGTATTACACCATTTTTTACCTGTATAACTAGGAATGCCTAAATCATTCAATTTTTTAGCAATACACTTATAACCTAGTCCAGAGATATACCAATTAAATATATCTCTGACGACTTTGGCTTGTTCTTCAATAATTTCTATTGTACCTTTTTCTTTTCCTCGTTGATAACCATAACAACAACAATTTCCAACTAATTCTCCACGTTTCATTTTGGCTTTTAAGCCCATTTTTACGTTTTGAGAAATAGATTCACTTTCGGCTTGTGCAAAGGCACTAAATAGAGTTAAAAACATTTCGCTATCAAGATTTAAGGTGTGTATATTTTCTTTCTCAAAATAGACATCTACATTATGTTCACGAAGTAATCTAACATATTTTAGTGTATCTAGTGTATTTCTAGCAAACCTTGATATAGATTTGGCTATAATGATGTCAATCTTTCCTTTTAAAGCATCATCTATCATTCTTTTAAACTCGGTACGTTTTTTTACCTGTGTACCACTAATACCCTCATCTGCATATATTCCTACGAATTCCCATTCAGGATTAGATTTTATTTGTTCAGAATAGTGTTTTATTTGTGATGAATAACTTGTTTGTTGTTCTTCCGAATCTGTACTTACACGACAGTAAGCACAAACTCTTTTAATCATTTTTTTAACGGAATTTTTAATATTAGTTTTGAGATTAGCTGCAATAATCTCAACTTGTGCCATTTAATACCTCACTTTCATTTTTAGTTTTTAACGAACTTGCAGTCGTGTTCTTGTATAGTATTATACAAAATTTTTGGCTTTTGTTGTAGCCGTTTATATTAATTTTTAATAAAAACTTTTGATTTTTTCTTTTAAAATATAAAATTGCTTTTCAGTAATTAAATTTAATTTAAATAATTTTGATAAAATTGATAAGTTAATTGTTTCATCAATAATATTATCAATTTCCAATTGTGTTAATTGTTTTGTGTCTGTCAATAAAATTCCCCCTTTCTTTTAGATTTTTAATAAAACTTCAACATTGCTAATCTCAATTCCTTTCCATTTAAATTTTTAACAAACATTGTTATTTGAATTTACTTAATATATCATTCATTTCTTTTAATTCTTCTTTTGATGGTGGTTTAGATTCACATCTTGTGCCATTCCAAACTTCAACACCATCTGGATCATATCTAATATGAGGTTCTTTTCTACCATTTAAAATGTCATCAGGGTTATCTGATATTTCTGTTACCGTAATAAACGACTGTATTTTATTAACTTTGCTAATATAAGAATTAAGGTAACCTTTAATAAATACTTTGTTATCTTTAAAAAAATAATCAAGAAAAGTATAATATAACTCTCTTGATATATTTAAACTTACGTAAACATTTTTACATTCATTTAAAGTATATTTTTTAGAAACAATACTAAACTTAATATACTTATCGTTTGTATCAGT
>CANRBB010000064.1 GCA_947628745.1 uncultured Bacilli bacterium
GGGTTATCAATACTTGCTTTTTTACTAGCACTAACACTTCCCTCAAACTCTTTAATGTTAGTAAAATGAATATTCCACTCTCCCTTTTCAACATTAGATTTTCCTCCCAATGTTAAAGTAGTAGATATCAAAGCATAACCAATAGTTATACTAATTACTAAGCATAAAGCAAGTATACCCATTATTTTTCTAGATTTCTTTCTTCGCATAGTATCACACTCCATCACAAAAATAAGTAAGACCTTTTCTTAGTTATTACTTTCATATTTTTTTACCGAGTCAAATAACTTCTTTCTATTATTTACTCTCATTTCTATTATACCCCCCCCCCGTATTGATTTTGCAAGAAAAAAATTGCAGAATTTGTACTGCAATATTTTGTTATTTTTTATAGAGTGCTAGTGTAATTCTAATTGGCACAAACATTCAACATGATAAGTCCTTGGAAACATATTAAATAACTCTATTTCTTTAAGCGTATAATTATTTAATAGTTTAAGATCACGAGCTAATGTTATAGGATCACATGATACATAAATAATATGTGGGGCCTTACTATTGTTTATAACATTTATACTTTTTTTATCAAGGCCTTGTCGTGGCGGGTCAACAATAATTGTGTCATATTCTAAATTTTCTTTTTGTATGATATCCTCAACTTTGCCTAATATGAACTCAATATTTTTTATTTTATTTAATTCTTTATTTTGATTAGCATTTGTGATAGCGGCAGGAACTTTTTCTATACCAACAACTTTGGTGACATATTTACTAATGGTAATGCCAATAGTACCTACTCCACAATATAAATCTAAAACATTGATAGCGTTACTTGCCTTTACAATTTCGCCTATTCTTTGATATAGTTTTTCAACTATTTCTCTATTCACTTGGAAAAAGGAATCAGCAGAAACAAAATATTTGTAATCTAATATTTGAGAAACAATATTTTGCTGATTTATTTTTTCATTATTTACTGCTAAGGAGTCACATATAGCTAAAAACTTATCAAAGTTTTTTATGTATCCTGTAATATTAAGCATAATTTGATTAGTATGATTACCAAGACGTATCATAATCTTTTTGATACCTGACTCATCTTTTATAATTTCCCTTAATTTTTCTATTGTTTTATTAATTTCATCATCTACTAAAAGGCATTCGTTTATTTCGATAAAATTATGACTTCTCTCTTCTAGTAAGCCTAATTTTTGATTTTTAACATGAAGTACAATCTTATTACGATAAAAATAGTCTTTGCCACTTGTTATTTTAGTTACAGGGATAGTAATTCCAGCAAATTTTTCAAGAATATTTTCTACCTTTTTTAACTTAAAATTATTCTCTTCTTCAAAAGAAATATGTTCTAAGTGACAACCTCCACATTTATCATAATAAATACATGGTGGTGTTGTACGATAAGGACTTTGTTTGACGATATTGGTAGCTTCTGCTTCACAATAGTTTTTCTTAATAGTATTTATTTTTATTTCTATTTGTTCATTTGGTAAGGCATTTTTAACAAAGCATATTTTCTCATCTTTTATAATAATTCCACGTCCAAAATCATCTAATCTTTTAACATTATATAACATTGTATCACCACTTATATTATACAAAATAAAAATATTTTAGCAATAAAACTATTTAAACTTTAAAATTTAGAATGTGTAATATATTATAAGTAATTTATAAACATAGAAAATTAAAAATGAGGCATACTAAAAGTGGTGAAGATAATGACTTTAATTGATAATTTAAAAAGAGAAACTGGCCTTAGTAAAGATTATGTGTATAGACATTTTTCAATTGATAAGGTAGATTTGGACTTAGTTTTTAATGAAGTTCTTACTAATTCCTCTGACATTAATGATTTTGTTTTAACGAGACTTACTATTCTTAACAGAAAACAACTCAAAAATTTAATTAATACAATTCCGGATAGAAACATAATTGAGATAAAAGAGGAAGATGTTTTAAATTATATAAATAATGGGTTTTTAATTATAATCACAAAGTATCAGCTACTAGCCATTGAGGAAAGAGCTAATCTAGATCGTGGAGTTAGTGAGGTTTCTAGCGAGGTTAATATAAAAGGTCCTAAAGATGCTTTCTCTGAGAATTTTAATACTAATTTAGGACTTATTAGAAGAAGAATAAAAAGTTGTAATTTAGAGTGTTATGATACGACAATTGGCAAAGAAACTAAGACTAAAGTCGGTATATTATATATGAAAAATATTACAGACAAAGATTTGATTGAGAAAGTTAAATTAAAGCTTTCTACCATAAATATTGATGGAATTATTGATTCAACTTATTTAAAAGAAAACTTAGAATCAAAAAATAATAGTTTTTTTCCAACGGTAATGACTACTGAAAGACCTGATAGAGTTTGTATGTCCTTACTTGATGGGAAAGTAGCTATTATTGTTGATATGAGTCCATATGTATTAGTTATGCCAAATTTTTTTATTGATTTTTTTCATACTGTTGATGATTATTATCAAAAGCCAGTTAATACTACTTTTATAAGGTTTGTAAGACTATTTGCATTTTTGATTGCTATTTTTGTACCTGCCTTATATATAATGGTTACGACACATAATCATGATTTGATAAAACTTGATGTTTTACTTTCGTTAAAGGCGCAAAGAGAGAGTGTGCCGTTTTCAGCACTGTCAGAGGCGTTATTTATGATGTTGTGTTTTGAAATTCTTAGAGAAAGTGATATCAGAATGTCGGCCACGAGTGGTAATGCTGTATCTATTTTAGGAGGTCTTATTTTAGGTGATGCTGCTGTTAGCGCAGGCATTATTTCTCCTATTATGATTATAGTCATTGCGATATCGGCAATATCAGGGCTTACTTTTACATCAATTGAATTAGTTAGTGCTATTAGATGGTGGCGTATTATTCTAATGGTTTTAGCCGCTGCATTTGGTTTTTGGGGAATTTTAGTGGGAGCTATACTATTGCTTGTACGTCTATTAACGATTAAGAATTTTGATAGAAAGTATCTAACACCTTTTATTCCCTTTATAAAACAAGAATTTAAAGATGTTTTTGTAAAATCTTCAAACAAGGGAACTAAGTATCGTAATCCTACTCTAACTCATAATGTGAAAAGAGGTCATTTTAGATGAAAAAAGTTTTATATGTAGTTTTAATAATCTTTAGTATATTTCTTTTAAGTGGTTGTTCTAAGTATGAAGAGTTAAATAATTTAGCTATTATTAGTAATATTACTATCGAATATAAAGATGATACATTTATAGTGGTAATGCAAGAAATTATGCCACAGAAGAAAGAAAATAAAGTTGATTATGATTATAAATACCATAGTAGTAGCAATAAAAGTTTGAATAAGGCTTTTTCTAATATTATTGATCATTCCCCTAAAAAAATTTACTTAAGGCGTGTTCAAAATGTTATTATTTCATACAAAGAAAGAGAAAAAATTATGAAAAGCTTCTTAAAGTATAATGAGGAGAAGAAAAATATCAGTAAGGAAGCCTCTGTTGTTGCGACTAAGAATAACTTGGACAAATTCTTAAAGGTAAATAGTGATTATAAATATATTGACAGTGTCTTAAAAAATAACAAGCAAATTCTATTTACGATAGCTAATTCTTATAAGAAAAAAAGGAAAATTAAACTTCCTTTGTTAAAAATCAATGATAAAGAAATTATATTTAGTAAATTTATCTATTTACAAGTATAGTCATTATCTAGGTAATATTTTTTTGTTTTGTTGTAATCTTGAAATATTCTTTTGATATTGGTATCATTTGGATAATTTTCTTTAGTCTCATTACTTAGTGTTATGTAATGTTTGTTATTGGTAATGCTGTAGTATGAGCCAACTAGTGATGAATAATAATTAATAAGATTTTGGGAGTCACCGGAAAAGAATTGTTCTGAATTACTGTTATTGTGGCTTTGATTATTGTCTGTAAATACAAATTCTATTTGAGTTATCTTACCTTTTTGATAAGTGGTAGTTATTTTAATATTATAATTATCTATTGCATCTTTTTCACACACTAATTTGGTATCGTCTTTAACTGTTGATTCATTATCATTGGGAGAAAATATTCTTAGCAAGGGTGGCAGAATAATAAATAATATCATTATAATAATAGCTACAAATAATAGGCCTATTTTTTCTTTATCTTTCATTTCTTACCTCCTATAATATTTCTATATCCATGTTGCTTGAGTTCGATATTTTAACATTATCAGTTTGCTTTAGAGTTTCTGTTTGAAGTCCAAGCTGATTATCATATTCTTTTAGCATGGTCTGAATTTCTGTTAAACTTTTGCTATTTAGTTTAAGTCTGGAAATACCGTTATCGTGACCTTTAATGATAATAATCATCCTTTTTAAAACTTTATACAGTATGGTAAAGATAATGCTGGCAATGCTTAGCAAGCATATGTTTTTTATACTTAGTATTGTAGGGATAGTTTTGATACTTATAATCAGCTCTACAATGTTTAATTGAAGAAATAGTGTTAAAACAATAATACTTATTATGTAGAGATGAAAATTTATATTAAAGAGATAATCGAAGTTACTCTTGTTTTTTGATTGAAGGCTATAGATAGCCAGACATATTATATAAATTGATAGGAAAATAACGAATGGTGGTAATATGTAATGTAAAAAATTGGTAGCTATTATATCCATACTTTATCACCTCTATTTTACTAGATAATACCACAATAATATATTTTTTTCAATAAACTTGATATTGATATTTTATTAACGCAAGGCTTTATGAATTATTCGATTATCATGATTTTATTGATGTATAACTTTATGTGATTATCCTATTATCATTATTATCTGAAAGTTTAAATCTATTTTGTTGATTTTAATAGTTTGGAGCTGAGGCTTGCGATTTCTTTTAGTTTTTTATTGCTTTTAAATAAGAAAATAATAAAAGCTATAACTAGGATGAATATTAGGATAATGTTTCCGAGGAAGAGAAAGTAATCGTATATAGTATGGAAAAGTAAGGGAATACCAAAACTTAGTAAGAGATTTTTATAATAGGCTTTCTTTTTAGAATTGATAATGGCTAGTTTAGCAAGTAATAAATAATATCCCATAACTATTCCGAAGCAGGCATGACCGGGAATTGAAGTTAAGGCTCGTAGAATAGCTGTTTGAATACCATATTCAAAAACATATAAAATATTCTCGAAACAGGCGAAGCCTAAGGCTATGTAAGTAGTGTAAACAATAATATCGTATGGTTGATCAAAGTGTTTACTTTTAAAACCAATTAACTTGGAAATAAGCCATTTTACTCCTTCTTCTATTAGCCCGATTCCTATTAAGATATAGACAAATAATTCTAGAGGATTCATATTGCTAAAATCTTTTCGAAAGAAAGGTATGGTTGTTTCCATAATAATATTAACAATAATAACTAAAATGGCGGATATGACTCCAAATGTAAAGAGCATAAACAAAAGAAAGTTGGGTTCTTTTTCGGTATCTTTTTTATAGATATATGCTGCTATTAAAAATACGGGTAAAATAGCAAGTAAGATTAAAACTAAATATTTCATAAAATGCACGTTCCTCTCACTTTGTTCAGGGCAAAGTCAAGAAAATAATTATTTTTAAGACTATTATCCTCTATTATGATTCTAGCAAATTAGAAAAATTTTCACAATTAAATTATTAACTTGTTGACAGTTAAGCTGTGTTTCTAGTATTTTTACTTGATTAATTACGTATTTTATACTGATAAACTTTATTAGAGTAAGTGTTATTAGAATTTTTTAACTTTAATTTGTCTTTTTATACTTAATCACTAAAATAATTTTATTATAAATTATTGAATATTAAAACTCGAACTACAAAAGTCCGAGTTTAGTATCAATCTGATGGAGTTAATGAACCTAAAAGCAAACTATTATATTTTTCGTAATGGATTTCTTATCGTTGTACCACTAAGTAACTAAATTTTATCATAATAAGTCCACATTCTAATAATATGAATTTCTTTTTTTGCCTCATCCACTTCATAAACAATTCGATGTTGTCTATTAATTCTTCTAGAATATAATCCTGATAATTCACCAGTTAATTTTTCATAGGATGGTGGATAACAAAAAGGGTTGTCCATCATTAGATTTAATATGTTTTTACAATTTTTATCAAGATTACAATTTTTTAGTTTTAATTTGTCTTTTTCGGC
>CANRBB010000065.1 GCA_947628745.1 uncultured Bacilli bacterium
ACTAAAATTGCAGTTGCACTTCTTTATTATTGGTGTTAGAATAAACGCTAAATAAGAGGTGCTTTTTATGTTATATGATTTTGGCTTTAAATTATGTGACTTTGATAATTGTTATTATAAAGAGTTAAATGACGATGATAAGATTATTTATTTAACTAATGTTATAGATTATAATAATGCAATTCTAAATGATATAGATAAGAAATGTGATTATGATGATGTAATAAAAGAAGACAATATATACCATGCTAAGGAACCAATAATAGAAAAGGACCTTGATGGTAAAAAGTTTCCCAATTTTACTTTGGAGCAATTTTTAAACTATAGTAATTATCATGATATGATTAAAGATGGCCTATTACCAGAAGATAAATCTATATATTCTACTACTTTAGTAAATCAATTAATACTGGTAGTGATTAATGAGTTAGAAAATTATAAACTTTTGGAAGAAGAAGATTATGAAGGATTATTTACAGAAGAGAGAATAATGTGTGAACGACTTTTAAATATATTAAAAGATTATAAAAATACTTTAGTAGATAATAAAACTTTAGTTAAAAAGGGATAATAGGTATGGATATAAATATAGACGTTTTAAAAAATAAGATAATACAAAATAATGATTATATAAAAAGATATAAATTAATAGAAGAATATAATAAAAATATAGCCAAAATAATTTTATATTTAGAAACTAATAGAATTAGTGAGGCTTTGTCTTATTTGAAAAATATGGATAGGCCCAAATTAGAAGAACTTTTCTTTAATTACTTATTTGTTAATGATAGGAGTGAAGTTATTAAACAATATATTGGGGCAATAGATTGCTTAGTTTTAAATAAAAAAGAATCAAAGAGTGCGAAGATGTATGATCTATATTATTTTACTAAGCAAGATGTTAAGTTGGAAACCTCTGATTCTTTTGAAAAGTATGGTAGATTAAATACTATAAGTTATAGAGAAATGATTGATAAAATAGTGGATAAAGAATTATTTTTTAGAATGATTAGAGTTTTACTGGATTATGATACTGTAATAAAAAAAGTTGGTTTAATTAATGAAAGACTGGAATTAAAAAAATATATTAATAAAGCTAGTAAACAAAATTTATTACAATTTAATTTAGATGGTGAAGATACTTTTAAGTTATTTTATGTTAATATTGCTAGTTTATATTGTGAAATTCAAGGAAAACTTAGTGATATGAAAAAACAAGTAAATGATAAAATTAAAGAAATAAATCAGTTAAACGAAGAACTTAAGTTGATGCTTTTGATCAAAAATAAGTTGGGTAGATGTTATATAACTAATAGTGATATAAATAAAATAATTAATAATAAGTTAAGAAAAGAGGTAGTTATACAAATATTAGAAGATGTGGTATTAGGTAACCAAAGATATATAGAAAGAAAAGTTAGTCATTTTGGAAGCAAAGAATATTTAAAATATGTGTTAAAAAAATTTGGATATGATTATGAAAAGTTAGATAGAGAAAGTCAGGATAAACTTAAGACTATGAAGTTTGAAAAAATTTGGGAATTAGAAAAAATAAATGATATTAATATAAAACTAACATATGCTAATTTGAATTTGATAATTAAACGAGGAATAGTAGAAGAGGTAGATAAGTTAAAAGTATGGCTACAAAAAGACTATATTGATGAGGTATTTATAAATAAATATCCTATGGTACTTACTGATACTAATCTATTAAAAGTTATTTCGGAAAATATAAAAACATTAAAATATTATAAGTATAAAATAAAAAGTAATAATAGAGAAATTTTACTTTGTAATAGTGAAGAACTAAAAATGATTTTTAAACTTTATAAAATATATAATATAGATGTAGTTAAAATACCTTTTCCTAATGTTATAGATGTTAATAATTTTGATAAAATAGATAGGTTTATAGAAGAAGGATATTTTGACTTAGTTCAAAATAAGCCACATTATTTTTATGAAAATAGTCATAATATTATTAAGAGGATTCACATTAATAATTTATTAGGTGAAGAATCTGTTGGTGATGATGATATTTTGGATGATGTGAGAACGGGTAAAAATTTTTTAGTACCTATTAATAGACTAGATGATTTTTATATAAATTCTTCTATTAATGTAGATATGTTAAAAAACATGAATAAAATAGAAATAAGTGATGACATAATAAATAGTAAAGCTGTAAAAGTATTAGATGATAAATATTTGACAGATTTTAATTATAATATCAATGGGGTAATAATTTCTAGGCCTAAGGTACTTAGATGTTTAGAATCTTTAAAAAATATGTCTCTAGATTGGGATATTAAATTAATGACTAGTATTATGTATAATACTTATTTAACAGTAGATGAAGTAAAAAACATTAACAAAAGTGTAAAAAACTCTTTTCAAAATCATACTTTTGTGGTATAATATAGCCAATTTTAAGGGGGAATTTTAAATGAAGAAAGTTAATTGGTTAGTAGTATTACTAATAATAGTTTTAGTTGGAACTACAACTGCTTATGCAAAGGATGTTTCTAAAAGCTCTAATATGGATGTCAGATATGAAAATATTAATGTTTTGACAAAGAATACAGGAAAGGCAAAGCTTTCAGATTCTGATGTTAATTTTGAGGCTAGTTTGCAAAAACCAGGAGATTACTTTGAATTTACCGTAGATGTAAAAAACTATAATAATTATGACGTTTTAATATCTGACTTTGAAAAGAGTATATTAACTGATGAAGAAAAGAGATACTTAGGTTATAAAGTAGTATATTCAGATAACTCTCAGATAGAGCTAGGTCAAGTATTAAAGAGTAATGAGACTAAAACTATAAAAGTACGATTAGAATATAAATGTGATATTACAGCTGATGATTTACCTAAAAGTGATTCTAATACTAATTTATTTTTAAACATGAGCTTTTCAGAAAAATAAGCTATCCGAAAAATAGACTATTCAAAAGTAACATAAAATATGTTGCTTTTTTTGATATTACTGTTAAAATAAGAGGACGAGAGGTTTTAAATAATGAAAGAGTCGATAGATTATGAATTTATGAGAAGTTTTACTGAGGTTTTAGAAGATGAAAAGTTTAAGACGATGGTAGTAGAAGAAAAAATTAATTATTTAGTAGAAATGATTGAAAGTGAAGTAAATAATTATAAGAATTTGATTAATCTATTATCATTTAAAGATAATAATATAGATAATTGTTCTAATATAGTGAAAAAAGATGGTAATAGTAAAAGTAAAAAAGATTTAAAAAAAGTAGAGCTTGGTAAAATATTAGAGTGTAATACTCTAGAGGAAATGATTAAATATAATTTATTACCACATAAGAGAAGTCCATATTTTAGACAAGAGATGAAAATGATTCTTATTAGTCTAAGACAAGAAATAGAAGAATATGAAAAGATTAAATATGAGGATAAAGAAGATTCATTAAAAGAGTTAAGAGAAAAGCATTACTATATTTTAGATTTGTTAAATGATTATAATATGTATGATTTGGAAGATGTAGAAATTGAAATGCAGAGTGATTTTCATGTAATATTTTTACCTAATGATAGTATTAATGTTGCGGAAAATAGTTTGTCTCCTATTATTAAAGACTTTGAAAAGAATAACAAAAAAGATAATTTATTGATGATGATTGATTCAATTAGAAGACAGGAGTTTAGAGGCTTAAAAAGATTTAGTGATAATTTCTCTAAATTATATGAATTAAGATATAAACAAGAAAGAGTGGTATTTAGTTTTGTTACAAATGATGTAGCAGTTATTATATATTGTTTTACTAAAAAAGATGATAATAGTAGAAAATATCGAACTGACTTGTATAACAGATTAAATAAATACTTGGGTATGAAGAATGAGATAAGGAAGATAATGAAAGATAAGACCGGAAAAAAGGAGATATTTTTGTCAAATCAGGAGACAATCAGACAAAAAGTAGAGGGAAATGGAATTGGTAAAGAACTTATAAAGAAATAGAGAGGATTGTAAAAAGTGGAGGAATTAATTGAACAATTAACGAATAAAATAGAAAATAGCAAGTATGTTATAGAAAAATATCAACTTTTGAAAAAAATGCATACTAAGTTAGATTCTATGTATGGTGCTTTTGTATCAGAAAATTTTCGGTGTGCAGAAAAAATATTAGGAGAAATCACTATCGAAGATTTAGAAAAATTTCTATCATTTATGCTTTTGTTTGATGATGGTAGGCAGCAAGACGAAACAACGTTTAGAACTATTCAACATATTATTAATAGTAGAAATATAAGTATGGATAAAAAATATGAATATGTTTGTACTTGGTCTTTGGCAGTAAGAAAAATTAAAGAAGAGATAGGAGAAGACTTAGAAGAATTTAGGAAGATGTCAATCGATACTTATCAGAAAATATTTGGAGTAGGTTATGAAGAAGCAGAACAGCTATTTAAAATTTTCAATAATAAAAATAGTCTTTATACTCCTCTTTATATAAGATTGATATTTGATGTTTTAGTAAATAGAAATAATTGTATTGATACTTTTTCTAAATCTTTGGTTAGAGACTTAATAGTAAGTAATAATATGGTTAATACAAGTATTATGCTATGTATTCAACAAGATAGTTTGAGACAGTATCTTGCTTTGTTTCAAACTATCAGACTTGTTTTGAAATATGAAGGAGAAGTATTAAAAGAGTATGATAAAAAAACAAAACAAGTAAGAAGACAAATAGGAAAAGATGAAGAAACTATTAAACTATTAGAAAAATTAAATAGTAATTTAGGAAAACAACTATTAAGTATGGCTGATGTAAGAAAATTATTTGGTAATTTTAATTTAAGTGATGAACAGAAAGAAATAATTTTAGAAAAAATAGTAATAGGTAATAGAAAATACTTGAATAGAAAAGTTATACATTTTGGAAGTAAAGAAGAAATAAAAATGTTATTAGCTAAATATAAATATGATTATGAATTATTAGATAAAGATACTAAAATAAATATAGGTAAAGTAAATAAAGAGCAAATTGATAAAGATTTAGAGGCTTTAAAAAAACTACATATAAGATTAACTTATAATAACTTGGCTATGATAATTAATAAAGGTATAGAAGCATCTTTTTATTACTTAGAAGTATTATTTAAAAGAGAAGTAATTGATAATGAAATAATTAATAATAATATTCAGTTATTAGTAGAAAAAAATTATTTAGATAATGTGTATGGCAATATTATTATGTTAGAACAAAATGGTATTAATATAAAAGAGCATTCTTGCGTAGATTTATTGATGAAAGATAGTAAGTATTTAGAACAAATGATAAGTATGTATAATAAGTATAATATAAATTTAGGGAATCTAGATTATAATATTCTAGGTGAAGATAAGTATTTAGATTTAATAGATATGTTTGTAGAACAGGGTTTATACGATTTTATAAAAAATAATAGTCAGTATATTAGTCAAGAAGGGTTTAATGTTGTTAAAAGAGTACGTATTAATAATTTAATTGGGGAAGATATAATAAATAATGGTGAGTTAGTAAGTGATGTTGTTAATGAAAATTTATTTGGTATTTATAATAATTTTTTAGATGAGTATTGTTCTAATAGTATTAGTTTGTTTCAAAATGATGATTTGGTAAGAATTCTTGATGAGAGTAGGAGAATAGTAATTAGTGATGATTTATTGCAAAATAGTATTATTAAGGATATAGATTCAAAATATCTGGAGGATAATATATATAATATAGGTGGAATACTTATATCAAGAAATAAAGTGCTTAGAAATTATGAACAAATAAAAAATAGTGATTATAGTGATGAGGAAAAAGTATTTAATGCTATGATCTATAATTCAATATTTTCGTGTGAACAGTTGGAGATTATTAGTAAGAATGTGTGTGGGAGAAATGTTTATACGAAAAAATAG
>CANRBB010000066.1 GCA_947628745.1 uncultured Bacilli bacterium
TTTACACTACAAAAACAACCAAAAGATAGTTTTTACATTAATCATTACACATTACGATTAGTGCAAACAAAGTTTTTCACAAACCTTATCTTCCTTTTCTATTATACCCCCCCCCCGTCATGAAATTGCAAGAAAAAATTGCAGTAGAGATGTAAATTTAATACCACTTATTTACAACTGCAATTTTTTATTTCCTATTCTTTCTAAAATAATGACAACTGATTAGATTCTGGCAAATCATCTAAAATTCCCATGTCTAACATCTTATCAATTAAAGTTTTTGAAATTTTTGCTCTCGTTTGAATATCTTCAATACTAATAAACGGTCTTATTTCCCTTTCTCTTACAATATTGTTAGCAACAGCTTCTCCCAAACCATCAATAGCGTTAAATGGTGGATAGATTTCAGTATCATTTTTACATATCCAAACTGATGCATCACTTTTATACAAATCTACATTTAAAAACTTTATTCCTCTAGCCGTCGCCTCTAAAGCTACTTTTAAACTTTCAGATTGTCCATTCTCTTTATTAGTTGCCTCATATCCCTTAGCCTGAATATCCAAAATTCTTCCCCTTATTGCATCATAACCCTTAATCATAGCAATAACATCAACATCAGTTGCCTTTGATGAATACCAAGATGCATAAAAATATATCGGCATATGAACTTTGTACCATGCTATCCTAAAGGCACTTATTACATATGCTGCAGCATGAGCTTTTGGGAACATATACTTAATTTTAGCACAAGAATCAATGAACCAATCAGGTATTTTAGCTTTCTGCATTGTTTCGACATGACCTTTCCAAGTTTCAGGATCTTTTGAAGCTTTTCCTTTACGAACAAACTCCATTATTTTGAAAGCCTTAATCGGCTCTAACCCATGATACATCAAATAAACCATAATATCATCACGACAACCAATAGTTTCTTTAAATGGTACAACGTTATTTTTTATCAATTCCTGAGCGTTACCAAGCCAAACATCAGTTCCATGTGAAAGCCCTGATATTTTAATAAGCTCTGCAAAAGTAGTAGGTTTAGTATCCTCAACTAGCTTAATTGTAAAAGGCGTTCCAAATTCCGGTATACCCAAAGTTCCTGTATTACATAAAATTTGATCTGTCGTTACGCCCAATGCTTTAGTTGAGGTAAATATACTCATTGTTTCCTTATCATCCATTGGTACTTTCATAATATCAGTATTAGATTGCATCTGAATTAATCTAAGTTGAGTAGGATCTGAATGTCCTAATATATCAAGTTTTAGCACACACTGATCGATAGCATGATAATCAAAGTGAGTTGTCCTCCATTCGGCCGTTGCATCTTCTGCTGGAAATTGGAATGGAGTAAAATCAAATACTTCCATATAATCAGGAATAACAACAATACCTCCTGGATGTTGTCCTGTTGTTCTCTTAACACCCGTACATCCCAAAGCTAATCTTTCTACCTCAGCTGTTCTCATATCTAGTATTCCATGTTCTTCACAATATCCTTTAACAAAACCATACGCAGTCTTATCAGCGACTGTTCCTATTGTTCCCGCACGATAAACATTATCCTCGCCAAATAATACTTTAGTATAAGCATGAGCACTAGCTTGATTTAAATCTGAGAAATTCAAATCTATATCAGGAACCTTATCAGCATTAAATCCAAGGAAAGTAGCAAATGGCATATCTTGTCCATCCTTTAACAAAGGTATATTACAATTAGGACACATCATATCTGGTAAATCAAACCCAGATGAATAATTAGAACCAAGAGCCATGCCATCTTTATCATTAAAAATACTTTCTTTACATTTTTCACAACGATAGTGCGCAGGCAAAGGATTAACCTCAGTTATCCCCATCATAGTTGCCACAAAACTTGAACCAACAGAACCACGTGAACCTACTAAATACCCCTCATCGTTAGAATGTTTAACCAGTCTTTGTGCAATTAGATATATTGGATCAAACCCACCACCAATAATACCACCTAATTTTTTATTAAGTTCTTTATCAAGACTATCATCATCTAATTCTATTTCACTTGTCTTTTTGATATAATCTTTTACTACTTTCTTAACAGCATCAAAACCCTCTATAATAACTTTATGTAATTTTTCAAAAGTTTTAGCCTCAAGTTCATCTTCACTTAAATTACTTCCACTTAATTCATCTTTTATTGCTTTATAAACAATATCTCCATAAAGTTCTGTCGCAATACGTTCTTCTATATTATATGGTAGTCTTTCTCCATACCAATCTTTTGCTTTAGTATAAACTAAATCTGTAACTACTCTTGGACAATCTAGATAACTTTTACCATCATCACTCTTTACCCTAGGTGAAAATGGTATTCCTCCAGTATCAATAATAACCTCTATTATTTCAACCATATTAGCTATCATATTAGGATTATCTATTACTATTCTTTTAATAAGTTCTTTATCCTCTAAAAATTCAAAGTTTTTTAGCATTTCATCAGTAGTCCTAAAATGATTAGACGGTATATTCTTAATATTCTTTCTTGCTAAAGGATGTCTTCCTCCACCTGGTACTTTTTGATTAACTATTATTTCTCTATAAATTTTATCTTCTGGATTAATATGATGTACATCTCCTGTTGCAACCATTATCTTACCAGCTTCTTCAGTGACTCTAATAATCTTTTTTAAATGACTTGCTAACTCTAATTCATTAGCAAAGTCTCCACTTTGAATTAAATGATCATAACATTCTAAAGGCTGTACTTCAACATAATCATAAAAGCGAATAATATTAGTAAGTTCTTGATCAGCTTTACTTCTGGCTTGTAAAAATACTTCACTTTCATAGCATCCACTACCTACTAATAATCCTTCTCTATATTTTTCAATTTCACTTCGTAATATTCTTGGCGTTTTATATAAATATTTTGTATTTGCCAAACTTATTATTTTAAATAAGTTTTTTAACCCTTTCTTATTCATTGCTAATAAATTTACATGATAACTTTTACCATATTTATAAATTTCATCTTGACTTACTAAATCTTTTAATTGATTCATTCTCTCTATATTACGATTATCTAATTTTTTTAGCATTTTATAAAAGACTAGTGCTGTTCCTTCAGCATCATAATCGCCTCTATGATGATGTTCTTCATCCCATGGTACATCATATCTTTTTACTAAGGCACTTAGACTATGTCTTCCATAGGTATTATCTAATGTTCTTGATAATTCTAATGTATCAATAACTGGATTAGTAAATGTTCCTAAATTATATTTTTTATATGCCATTTCCAAGAATGATACATCAAATTTTGCATTATGAGCTACCATTGGCAAATCTGCAAACCATTCTTTAAATCGTTTAATAGCATTTTCTTCATTATCTTTTCCAACCAACATATCATCGGTTATACTAGTTACATCTATAATTTTTTGTGATAGTTTTTCCCCTGGATTTATAAGTTCATCATATCTTTCTAGAATAACACCATCTTTCATCTTTACAGCCCCAATTTCTATAATTGAGTCTTTTCCACCTGCATTAAATCCTGTCGTTTCAAAATCGAATACTACATATGTTTGTTCTAGCATTACATCATTTGTTTCTCTTAACACAATATCCACGGTATCATCTATAAGAGTCATTTCTGCCCCATAAATAGCTTTGAATTTATCCTCATCTGGTAACCCTTTATTCATTGCTGTTACTGCATTAAAAACATGTGGAAATGATTGACATCCATTATGATCGGTAATTGCTATAGCTTTATGCCCCCAATTTACGGCTTGTTTTATTAGCATTTCTTCATCTGCTAAACCATCCATTTGACTCATTTTAGTATGTGCATGAAGTTCTACCCTTTTTTCATCACTTTTATCTTCTCTTACTTTTCTCATACTAATAGATGGATTAATATCTCTTACATTCAAAACTAATTCATCATGACTAAAATGATCACTCTTAACATATCCTCTTATTTTATACCATTTACCAGTCTTAAATTCTTTAGTAAGACTATCATATTCTTCTTTTCCTCTTACAAAAACTTTACAATATATACTATCTGTATAATCAGTCACTTTAAGAGTAATTATTTTAAAATCACTTTTACTTGATTCAAAATAATCTACTCCAAAAACCTCTCCTAATATTGTAACATTATTATCTTCTCCTAATATTGATTTTATACTAATAGGTACATCTTCTATCATTAATCCCATTATACTATTAGGATCTTTTTCTATCTTTTTCTTTCTTGTATAACCTATCTTTTCTTTTTTTACTTCTTCTGGTTTATTTTTTTCTATATTTGTAAGATTTATTTTAGACAAAGTCTCTTCTATTCCTCTTTTTATTTCTTCTTTTATATTATTTTCTTCTTTATATATTATTTTTATCTCTTTTTCTAATCCTAAATTATTATATATTTCATTTATTTCATCTAATACCCCATTTAATTTATTTTCTTCTACTTTATTATTAACTACTAAATAATATTTATCATCTTCTATTATTAATTTATCTTTATATATTTCTATTAATCTTAACTTATCTTTTATACATTCTAGTACATAAGGATAATATGTTAAAAATTTATTTTTATCTTGTTCTTTATATTTATAATTTATTATTATCTTATCTACATTTTTATCTATTAGATGTTTTTTTTCTTCTATTTCTTTTATTATTTCTATATCTAACATCTTTTCTTTTTCTATATATATAGTCCATTTATTTTCTTTTTTATTTACTTTTATCTTGGTTATTTTAGCATCTAAAAAGTAATTATAATGGTCTTTTTCTATGCCTATTTTATCTAAGAATATTTTTATTTTTTCTTCCATTATAACCACACCTCTCATAATAAAGTCTAGTTTTATACAAAACTTTATGTTTTTCTTGATTTTGTTTTATTTAATTATCTTACTACTAACTTACCCCTAATTTTTCTAACTTTATTATAATTTTTTGATTATTTATACAAAAGTTTATAAATTGTTTTAAATCTATTTTTCTTAATTGTATTTCATTTGTATAATTTTTTATATCGAATACTATTCCGTCTCTTCTCATATATGCTGGTAAATCATCTCGATCTATTCCTAGATACATAAGAAAATATGGATATATTTGTCTTTTTAGAAGTTTATATTCACTTTTACCTATTAAGTAGTGACTTTGTCCTGTCAATCTTGTTCCTAATTCGTTTAGTATTGCTAACTCTAATATGGCTTCTACTATATCTTGGCTTCTTTTACTATAATCTCTTAATTCTTTTTTTAATGTTGCGTATATTATTTCTAAAATATTTTGTACTTCTAACTCTTCAAGTTTTTTCCCGTATACTATGGCATTTATTTTACTTTCATCTATTTGTGATATATCTATAATATTTAGTTTGGAATTGACTAAAAATACATAACATGAACTAATATCAAACCTTATTATTTGTGGTAATTCTTTATTAACTCTAATTTTATATTCATCCCATATTTTTAATATATTTAATCTATATTGTTCTGTCTTTCTTAATATTTCTTCATATTCACTAAACTCTTTTGTAATATCAAATATTAAGTCATCATCTGGTATATAATTTTTTGGATCTTGTAATATTAACTTTTTTTCTTTTTCTAAAGCTTTATATTCTTTACAATAATTTTTCCATATCTTTTGTTTATAATCATTTAATTCTAATGATATGGATTGATGAAATAATAAATACCAGATTAATATATATTCATTCACTACAAATTTTATATTCACTATACCACCACTCTAACATTAATATCATATCACATCTAATAAATAAAAGTTATAAATTTTTGAA
>CANRBB010000067.1 GCA_947628745.1 uncultured Bacilli bacterium
TGTACTCTTTTATGTTGAATTTAACTCATAATATATTTATTCGTCTTTACCTAGCAAATTCCTAATATATAAAAAAAATAGCCCTGCACTAAATGCAGAAACTATTTTTAATAAATTGAGAAATAAGTAGGTAATGAGCTAACAGCTCTCAACTTATAACTTTTACCATCCATTTGATAAGTCAAGTATACACTATCATAACTTGAGTCATCATGAGTTTTTTCCTCATCTGATGAAGTATATGAAACACTATAATTATAATTCATTCTTGCATACAAACTTATATATCCCTCGCTTGTAGTAGATAGTGAACTATATGTAACACTTGAAACTTCAAACTTAGTTAACTTTCTAGATGAACTTGCTAAAGAACTTAAATAATTATTATAAGAACTTTCTAAATTAGAATCAAATGATTTACTGTTTAATTCATTAAACTTCTTATTAGCAACTACACCACCATAAATTTCAGTTAAGTCTTCTTTTGCTTTTTTAACTAATGCCTCTTTCATTGATTCAGAAATATTACTACTTGATAACCTAGCTGTATATGAATCACTGTAAGATGATGGTGTACGAGTATCTTCTATTTCAATACCATTTTTCAATGTAACTTTGATAGGAGTTTGAATTGGTAACACCTGACTCAACACATATACATCATTTGCTGATGTAGATTCATTTTTATCCAAATACTTACTAGTTACCTTAATACCAGAATAAGTAACTTCTGCATCTTTTGGCACTGTTATCTTATAATTATTGATAAGCTTTGTATCAGTATAAATACTAGTAAGCTCCCATTTATTAAAAAATAATAAATTTTTCTTATCAGACTTCTGTAAAACAACTTCTTCTGTTTTTTCCGTGCTTCCACCTTTATAAGTATATGTAACTGGTGCAGCATACGTCAACCTACCCAAGCCATAAGTTCCACGTCCAACTTGATAATTTAGATACTCAATTTCACTATCTTTTACAGCCTTTTTACTGTTTTGAAAAGCTTCTTTACTAACAAATGTTTTGTCACCATTTTCTATATCAACAAGATAAGTATATAATTTATCATAATCTTTAGTTGCTAAAGCTTTCATATAACCTTCTACCACTTTATTTGGGTTAGACATTGAAGTTCCTACTGATATAAACACAATCAACAATACTACAAAAGCTGAAACCGCTGCAATTATTATTTTTACCTGTTTACTCAATGGCTTCTTTTCTTTTACGATTGGTTGATTTGGCATTCCACCAGTTGGTTTGTCATCTAAAGTTTCAACCTTTTCCCCACTTAAACTAGCACCACATTTTTCACAAAACTTAGCACCAGCTTCATTTTTTGCTCCACACTTGCCGCAAAACATCTAATCACTCCTTTATGAATTAAGTTTAGCATAATAAATTACATTTGTCTACAAAATATGACCTAAATAATTTCCCCAAAATCTTTATTTATATCAGTCCATTTCCACTCATTTATTTCATCCATATCCACACCATTTTGCTTTATATACTCTTTATGTTCTATCAATTTATTTAAACATTCCTGATACAATGTTGCCCCTCTATTTCCTAAAATTGTTAGATATTTTAAAGCATCCATTACTAAATGATATCTATCTATTCTATTTTGGACTCTCATGTCAAATGGTGTTGTAATGGTACCTTCCTCTATATAACCGTGAACGTGAATATTTTTATTATGACGCCTATGTGCTAATTCATGTATCACTGAAGCATAACCATGAAAATTAAAAATAATCGGTTTATCTTTTGTAAATAACATATCAAAACTTACATCATCCATACCATGAGGATGTTCACTAATAGACTGAAGCTTCATCAAATCAACAACGTTAATTGTCCTAATATGTATACTAGGGAACCGCTTATGTAAAATGGAAACAGCTGCCAAAGTTTCAATAGTTGGTGTATCTCCACAACAGACCATAACAATATCAGGCTCAACACCATAATCATTACTAGCCCACTCCCATATACCAATGCCTGCTGTACAATGCTTTATAGCCTCATCCATACTAAGCCACTGATATCTAGGTTGTTTAGAAGCAACAATCGCATTAATATAATTTTTACTTTTAATACAATGGTCAAAACAAGATAATAAACAATTAGCATCCGGTGGTAAATAAATTCTTGTAATATCAGCCTTTTTAGTAATTAAATGATTCAAAAAGCCTGGATCTTGATGCGTAAAGCCATTATGATCTTGTTGCCAAATATGAGAAGTTAAAATATAGTTAAGGGATGCGATATCTGCTCTCCAGGGTAATTCTTTACATACCTTAAGCCATTTTGCATGCTGGCTTGCCATAGAATCAACTATTCTAACAAAAGCCTCATAAGTATGAAAAATTCCATACCTTCCTGTAAGTAAATACCCCTCTAACCAGCCTTGACACATATGTTCTGATAACATTGAGTCTAACACTCTACCCTGTGAACTCAAAAATTCATCACTTTCTATTATCTCAGCTCCAAATTGTCTCTTAGTAGCTTTAAACACATGATTTAATCTATTTGATAATGCTTCATCAGGTCCAAAAATTCTAAAGTTTTTATTTTGCTCATTTAAAATAATCAACTGTTCTATATATTTACCTAATTCCATCATATCTGAACAAATAACAGCTCCATGTTCTTTAACATCAACTTTAAAATCTCTAAAATCCGGAGTTCTTAATGCTTTTAATAATAAACCACCATTAGCATATGGGTTAGCACCCATTCTTCTATTGGCAAGAGGAACACACTCTTTTATCTCTGGTATAACTTTTCCATTCTCATCAAATAAATCTTCAGGATGGTAACTTCTAAGCCAAGACTCTAACAATTTAATATTTTCTTCATGCTCTTCATCAATAACAATAGGTACCTGATGAGCTCTAAAACTATTTTCTACTATCTTATTATCTACTTCTTTGGGTCCTGTCCAACCCTTTGGCGTTTTTAATATTATCATAGGCCACAACGGTCTTTTTTCTTCTCCGTAAATTCTTGCATTATCCCATATATTTTTTATTCTTTCAATTATTTGGTCTAAAACTTTAGCCATTTCCTGATGCATTTTTAAAGGTTCATCTCCACTTACTATAAATGGTGTATATCCATAACCTTTAAATAAATTAATTAGTTCTTCGTCACTAATTCTTGCTAATATAGTTGGATTAGCAATTTTATAACCGTTAAGGTGCAAAATAGGTAACACTGCCCCATCATTTTTTGGATTTATAAATTTATTGGAATGCCATGACGTCGCAAGTGGACCTGTTTCTGCTTCCCCATCACCTACTACACAAGCAGCAATCAAAGTAGGATTATCTAATACTGCTCCATAGGCATGAGCCAAACTATATCCTAATTCCCCTCCTTCATTTATTGATCCTGGCACTTCTGGTGCTGCATGACTAGAAGTTCCACCAGGAAAGCTAAACTGTTTACACAATTTTTTTAGGCCTTCTTCATCTTCGGTTATATTAGGATACACTTCACTATATGTTCCTTCTAAATATGTATTCGTAATACTTGCCTGCCCACCGTGTCCAGGGCCAGATATATATATCATGTTCAAATCATACTTCTTAATAACTCTATTTAGATGCGTATATATAAAGTTTTGTCCTGGTACTGTACCCCAATGACCAACTATTTTTTTCTTTATATCAGATATTTTTAATTCCCTTTTCAAGAGTGGATTATCTACTAAATACATCTGACTCGCCGATAAATAATTAGCTACTCTAAAATATTTATCTAATCGTTCTAATTCTTCATTACTAAGTATACTCATATAATCACCCTTTTTATCTTTTTAAACCCCTACTATATTATATGATAACATAATTTTTTTTAAGTTTCTACTATCTTTAAAAAGTTTAATTAATTATAATTGTGTTATACTATTAAGGGAAGTTTAAAATATAATTCCCTAAAAAACTAAAATAAATAAAATAGTAGTATAAATAAAAATTTAATAGAAAGGAATTAATCAATCATAGATTTAATTAAAATATTTCTTATGATTGATTATAAAATAAACTTATGGATGATAAATATATTGAATTATTACTAAAGAAATGTTTAAACTTTACTAAAAGTAAATCTTTATTTATAAGTTATGATCGAATTAACAAAGATTTTGTTAATAAACTTATTATGAAAGCTAAAGATATGGGAGTTACTGATATTGCTTGTGATGAAGAAGATATTAATATTACTCATTCTAAATTGAAGGAGCTTAGTCTTGCTGATATTGAAAACGATCCTTATTTTAATAAGGAAAAGTGGAACGAATATGCTCTTAAAAATGCTAACTTTTTAATGCTTGAAACTGAGTTTCCTCACATTATGGATGATATTGATTCCTTAAAAATTGAAAAAGCGAAAAACGTTAATAGAAAAACTCGTGAAATATTTAGAGAAAAGGAGACTTCTAATGAAATACCTTGGTGTATAGCCGCTTTACCTAATGAAATATGGGCTCAAGAATTATTTAAAGATGATCCAAAGGCTTTTCAAAAATTGGAAAACATAATATATAAGATTTGTATGATAGATACTCCTAACCCTATTGAAAGTTGGAATAATTATCTAAAAGAAGCACAAGTAATTGTTAATAAGCTTAATAGTATGGAAATTAATAGTCTCCACTACACTAATAGTCTAGGAACCGATTTGATAGTTACAATGCCCAAAAATCATATTTGGGTAAGTGCCGCTAATGACAAAAATGGTTTAGTCAACATGCCTAGCTATGAGATTTTTTCTTCACCTAATTATTTAAAAACATCAGGAATTGTTTATAACTCACGTCCTCTAATGTATGGAGGTGGTATTATCGATGATTTCTATATCGAATTTGTTGATGGAAAAGTAATCAACTTTGATGCTCAGCAGGGTAAAGAACTTCTACAAGAAATTATCAATAGTGATGAGTATTCTTGCTACTTAGGAGAAATAGCCTTGGTCAATAACAATTCTCCTATTTCTAATACTAACATTGTTTTTAAAACAACTCTTTTTGACGAAAATGCATCTTGTCACCTTGCTCTAGGAGATGGTTTTAGAGAGTGTCTTAAAAATAGTGAAAAAATGTCTAAAGATGAATTATTATCTCATGGTATAAATCAGTCAAAAAATCACGTTGACTTTATGATTGGTACACCTGATTTAGAAATAGAAGCTACTACAAATAAAGGTAAAATTAAAATATTTAGTAATGGAAATTTCTGTATATAAATAATTACTAATAATTAATTTCTAATTTTGATACATCTATCGCAGGTCGTATCGTTACCATTAAAGCACTTCTTTCTACTTCAAAAAGACCTACTAAACGCTCATAACCATGAATGACATAGGCATTCCATGGCCATAATGAACAGGGAGATTCTAACCACCAATCTTTAAAAACTGGATTTGAATACCATGTGTTTTCTAATAAGTATTCACAGGTATCTAGTTCTCCTATTTTCCCAGTACCAGCAGTTATGCCACAGGCTTTATTTACTTCTTGAACTGTTAATAATCGAGCTACTTTATCAGTATAAGTAAATGTTCCTAAAATATGAGAACCCTTGCCAGTAGTTGTCTCGCCTTTTTCATTTAATAACTGTCTAGTATCCTGTAACAACGTTACTTTACTCCACTGACTCGTACTTGGTAACTCGACATATCCTGTTACAGGGCCATGCCAATTTTCATTACTAGAGTCATAAACAAATGTTGTTAGATTATTAGGCTCCCCTGCTTTTACATTATTGTAATAGATTAAGGTTGCATA
>CANRBB010000068.1 GCA_947628745.1 uncultured Bacilli bacterium
ATAATCCAACACTTTTTATTTTGCAATAATTTTTTGCCAAAGTTAAAGACTTTTCGTTAGAAATTTGGTACAATATTGTTAATTAAAGGAAGTGGTGATATTGAAAAAATTGCTACTAATAAGGTTGAAGAACTAATTTTAAAAAATAGTGAATTTTTAAGTCCTTATATTAATTCTAACGATAGAACTCCCTTGTGGGACGGCAGCATTTATATTTATAATAATAATCCAAAAACTAATGGTACGTTTGAAGGGAAAATAGACGTTCAAATAAAAGGAAGACAAGTAGATAGCTTTAAAGATAATAATACTTACCAATTTAACGTTGAAACTTTAAGAGGATATCAAAAAGAAATTAAGGGGACTTTACTTTTAGTTGTTGATTTTATTAGTATTGATAACTATAAAATATATTATTGTAATCTATTACCTGTTGATTTATATCAGATTTTAAAGGATTTAAAAGAAGACCAAAAATCAGTTTCATTAAAGCTTAAAGAAATAAACGAAAATACAGCATTAAATTTTAAAAATGTATGTATAAATTTTTATAAGAATTCGATTAGGCAAGCTAATAAGAAAATAATAGAAGAATCAGAATTTAATAACATTGAAGAACTTAATTTTGAAGTTTTTGCAAAGCAATCTGAATATGAAGAATATTTGGAAGCTGCCGATGTATATACTTATGCAAAAATGAAAGGTACTCATGAAGAAGTCGCAACTGTTAAAGGAGAATGGAAAGCATTTTCTACAATAAAAAAGAATATCTTTGTAAATGATAAAAAGTTTTATTCTCAATACACTGTTATGGGTAAAGATAGTAATGAATTAGTTGTTGGACCAATTACAATAGAGTTGCTTAGTGGAAAAATTCATCTTAAATTAGAAGGAACTCCTAAAAAAAGAATAAAAGACCTAGAATTTATTATTAGTGTTTTAAAAGAACAATATATTATGTTTGATGCTGTAAAGTTTGAATTACCCTTTACTGATATTGAAATGGTAAATAAAAACATAGATATTTATAATAAACAACTAAATTATTTTAAAAAGATTGATAAATTATTTAAATTCTTTAATACAGAATTTGATATTGATTATGATCAACTAAGTGATATAGATTTGAGAAATTTACACCATTTGATGAATTTATATGATGGAATTTTTCCTGAAGATATGAAAGAATTACAAAAGTACTATATTAATATCAATAAGTATAAATTTATATTTGTTCTTGTATTTAATGGAAATAAAATTTATAATTTTTATTCGCAAGAAATGATTGATAATACTTTATGTGTAATAATACGTGATGGAAAAGAAATCAAAACAAGTGTTTATTCTAATTTGTTACCAGAAGAATATTTAAATGTAAATAATTTTAATGAAAAAATAATTCTTAAAAGTTTTAAGAACATCGAATTAATTGATGAAGTATTAGATTCAATTAATATATTAATGCTAAGTTTTTTAAAAGCGTATGATCAATCTAATGATAGAAGGTATTTAGATTTAGCAGATAAATTAAGTCAAATTATTTGTAAAAATAGAATAAATGATATTGATTTAATTAATTCCAAACAAATAAAGTTTAGAAAAAAGAATTTATCATTTAATGATAAGAAATTACTAAACGCAATTAGTGAAAAAGAAGAATATAAAAATGATTATCATGTTTTATGTTGTATAGATCTTTTAGTAAATAATACTTTTGATTTTGATAAACATTATAAAAGTATGAATAAAAAAGACAAAGAGGTCTTTAAAAATTGGCCAATTTATAATTTATTAAAAAAATAATACATTTAATA
The DNA here is from genome assembly GCA_947628745.1 of uncultured Bacilli bacterium. Taxonomy (GTDB): domain Bacteria; phylum Bacillota_I; class Bacilli_A; order RF39; family UBA660; genus CAG-417. The sequence continues at coordinate 1,815 of CANRBB010000068.1, forward strand.
TTTGTTACTTTTAAAATTAAAATATTTAAAAAATAATTAAAAAAGTAACAAAAACTATTTTCTTTTAATTATTAATATAGTATAATTATCATAAGAGAGGTGTTACCTATGAGTGACTTAGAAAAAATTTTACAATTAGTACAAAAGAATGATGGTTATATTACCACTAAAGAAGTAGTTGATAATGGTTTAAATAAGATGGCATTGAAACGATTATGTGATGGTGGATTATTAGAAAGAGTATCAACTGGATATTATTCATTACCGAATATGATCTATGATGATTATTATAAGATTATTTCTAAAAGTAAAAATGCTATATTTTCTTATACTACTGCTTTATTTTTAAATGAATTATCTGATAGAACACCATTATATTTTGATATTACTGTACCTAGAGGCTATGGTGGACCATTACAAAATATTGATACTGTATCACTTCATTATGTAGATAATAGTCTTTTAAATTTAGGAATGGAAACAATTAAATCTCCATTCGGTATGGATATTAAATGCTATGATGTAGAAAGAACTATTTGTGATATTATTAAAGATAAAAATCATATGGATAAAGAAATCTATACAAAAGCTTTAAAATGGTATGCTGAAAGAAAAGATAAAGATATGTTAAAACTTGCTAAATATTCAAAGAAATTAAATATTGAAAAAGAAGTATCTGAAATTATGCAGGTGATTCTATAATGAATAGTGATAGACTTAATGCACTTATTAAAAATCGTGCTAAAGGAAGTAATGATGTATCTTTACATCTTCATCAAATGTTTTTCTTTGAACATGTATTAATGAGATTAGAAAAAAGTAAATATAGAGATAATATTATTTTAAAAGGTGGAGTATTACTTTCATCAATTATAGGAAGTGATATGAGAACGACAAAAGATATAGATGCTACACTAAAAAGCATTCCATTAAATGAAGAATCTATTAGAAATATTTTTGAAGAAATATTATCAATTGATATCGACGATGGATTTACTTTTAAAATAGAAAATATTAAAGATATTAGACTAGAAGATGAATATGGTGGCTATAGAATAAATGTTTATGGAGAATTTGATAAATTAAAAACTCATTTCTTTATAGAAGTAACTACAGGAGATATTATTACTCCAAGAGAAATTAAATATAAATATAATTCTATATTTGAAGATAAAACTATTAATATTATGGCTTATACTATTGAAACTATAATTGCTGAAAAGTTTGAAAGTATTATTAGTAAAAATATTACTACAACTAGAGCAAAAGATTTTTATGATATGTATATTATAGTAAATAATCATATAGACAAAGTAGATAAAACTACACTAGTTAAAGCAATTAAAAGAACATTTAAACATAGAAATACAAATTTTGATATAGAATACTTAAGTGAAATATTTGAAATTATAAAAGATAGTATTGCATTAAAAGAGTTATTTGATAATTATAGTAAAAAACTTAATTATGTAAAAGATGTTAAATATGAAGATACTATTAATGCAATAAAACAGATAATTGAAATATTAGAAACTGAATTAGTAGGAATATAGTAAAGATTGTGATTAAATGAGCGAAATAGTAAGTAAAATGCAACAAGAAATCATTAATAGAAGCGATAGTTTAAGAACAAACTAGAGGAACAAAAGATGAATATAATATTTATAGAGAACATATTCAATATGTATATAAATATGTATGCTTGCTTTCTAAAGACAAAGATGTTGATCATGAAGTATTAGAATTAAGTGCTTTATTACATGATGTAGCAATGACTGATAGAACTTTAGATAGATCTAGACATAATGAATATGGTTCTGAGCTAGCAGAACAATTATTAAGAAAAAATGGTTATCCAGAAGATAAAATACAACTTGTAAAAAAATGTATATTAAATCATAGTAGTAAACGAGCAAATTTTAGAACAACAGAAGAAGAAAGAATATTGGTTGATGCTGATGGATTATCACATTTTGATTCAATAAATAATTTATATAATTTAGCACATAATGTTATGGAACTAAATGATGAAGATACTTTAAAATTTATTCAAGATAAATTAACACGAGATTATAATGAAATAAGTGATAATTTAAAATATTTGATTGAAGATAAATATAATAGAATAATGAATATTACATCTATAAATGACATATTTCAAGAAAGTAAAAATGTAAGGAAGTGAAAATATGATTAAACCAGAAATGTTACAAAAAGGAGATAAAATTGCTGTTGTAAGTCTTTCATGGGGAGGACTTGGAGATGAAAAATTAATTCATAAATATTATATTGCCAAAGAAAGATTAGAGAAAGATTTTGGATTAGAAGTTGTTGCAATGCCAAATGCTTTAAAAGGTAGTCAGTTTGTATATGAACATCCAGAGGCAAGAGCAAAAGATTTAATGGATGCATTTAAGGATGAAACTATTAAAGGAATTTTTTGTGCAATTGGTGGAGACGATACAATAAGATTATTACCATATATAGATTATGAAGTAATAAAAAATAATCCAAAAATATTTATGGGTTATTCAGATACTACAGTTAATCATTTAATGATGAATAAAGCAGGACTTGTATCTTTTTATGGTCCATCAGTTATGTTTGAATTTGGTGAATATGTAAAAATGTTTGATTATACTAAGCAAGCAGTTGAAGATATTTTATTTAATGACTGTGATAATTATGAAATAAAATCAAGTGAAATATGGTCAAGTGATTTTGTTTCATGGAAAGAAGAAAATATGAACACAGCTAAAAAAACACAACTTGAGGAACATGGATATGAAACTCTACAAGGAGCAGGTGTTGTAACAGGAAAATTATTAGGTGGCTGTATTGATGTTTTTCCAATGGTTATTGGAACAGAAATATGGCCAACTAAAGATGAATGGAAAGATAAAATATTATTATTAGAAACAAGTGAAGAAAAACCAAGTCCTGATTTAATAACTTATTATTTAAGAAATTTAGGTGCACAGGGTATATTTGATGTTATAAAAGGAATTATAGTTGGAAAACCTCAAGATGAAAAATATTATGAAGAATATAAAGAAGTTTATCTAAAGGTTTTAAAAGAATTTAATAAAGAAAGTTTGCCTGTTCTATATAATATTAATATAGGACATGTTTATCCAACTGGAATATTACCACTTGGAACAGATGTGCAAATAGATTTTACTAATAAAAAAATAAGTTTACTTGAATCTCCAACTAATGAAAAAGAATATAATAAGATACGATAAAATTAGTAAAAACTAAATCGTACCAAAAACGGATCAAATAAGTCCAAATTCGGACCAAAATTGGCTTGACTTCATATTGTCAAGTGCTATAATATAGTAAAATATGCGAGAACTGTGAAGAAAACTTGCATATTTTTTTGTTGCATAAATTGTACACAGTATGACATAAATTGGTCATGAAATGAGCTTGACTTGTGTTTGTCAATAGTTATAATAGTGTATGATATGAAAAGATTATGTGGAGAGGAACTATGTATTCTTCTCTTTTTATTTTGAAAGAAGGTGGTATTATAAATTAAAAAGTATTGGAAGCGCATATTTTTAATAAAATAGTCTAAAGTGGTCACTATTTATGAAATTAGTAGCCGCTTTTTTTTGTTGGTATTAAAGGATTATTTATATATGAGTAGCCACTT
>CANRBB010000069.1 GCA_947628745.1 uncultured Bacilli bacterium
CTTTCTATTATTTACTCTCATTTTTATTATACCCCCCCCCCGTATTGAAATTGCAAGAAAAAAATTGCCCGCAGAACAAAAAAAGACCTGGAGCTTCTAAAACTTCCAAGTACAATTTATTTTATTTATAGTTATACACAATTTTTCATAAATATCAAATTTAACCAAAATATTTTCTTCAAAATTACATCAAATCTAAGACACAGTTATTACTTATAAACACTCAAAACCCTTTCTTCATAAAGCTGTCTATCAATATCTATCATACTTCTATGCATTTCTACTTGATTAAATATCTTTTCACTCTCTCTATTTTTCAAATATATATTAACCGCAGCTAAATATCCCTTACTCATCGTACTCTCATCTTTTTTCCTAATAATGCTTACTTTATTAACTAAACATGCTAAAACTATATCAAATCTTCCTTTGGAAAAATCCATATGCCATTTACTATATTCCAAATCTTCATTCGAATTAAATAGATTTTTATTATAAAACATCTCTATCATATAATTTGTTGTACTCATATCACATAAATGTTCTAACATCGTCTTTTTATCCTGTACTGAAAAACTACTAAAATAATTACTTGCTGCATTATATCCTTCACTATAAGCAGTTAAACCTGTTTTAGTTTTAAGGGTACTAAAGTCTAATTTCTTAATTGCAATTATTAAATCTGTTTCAAAGTCATAAAACCCACTTTTAAATTCATTATAATTATTATCATTACTCATATTATTTTCTACTTTCTAAATATTCATCATATGTTAAATATCTATCAACTATTGACCCATCACTTTTAATATTTATTATTCTATTCGTCACTGTACTATTAAGTTCATGATCACGACTTGTTAGTAATAAACTTCCTTCAAAATTAACTAATCCTTTATTTAAAGATGTAATACTTTCTAGATCTAAATGATTTGTAGGCTCATCTAAAATCAAAAAATTAGGATTTTCCAACATACATTTGCTTAACATACATCTAGCTTTTTCTCCTCCAGATAAAACTTCCACTTTCTTAAAGACATCATCACCAGAAAATAGCATTCTACCTAAAAATCCCCTTAATAAAGTTTCATCATCTATTTCATAATATTTTGCAATCCACTCCATAATATTTTTTTCTTTATCACTAAAATAATTACTATTATCTTGAGGTAAATAACTAGCTTTTATTGTTTTTCCCCACTCATAACTACCTTTATACTCTCTATCTATTCCCATAAGTATATTGAACAAGGCTGTCTTTGGAATATCATCTTCGGCAATAATATTAATTTTATCCCCTTTCATTACTGTAAAACTAATCTTATTCAATACTTTTTTACCATCTATTTCTTTAGTCAAATTAGTTACTTTTAATATTTCTTTTCCTATTGGTTTATCTATTTTAAATTCTATGAAAGGATATTTTCTAGACGATGGTACTATTTCTTCTAACTGTATTTTTTCAAGCATCTTCTTTCTAGAAGTTGCTTGTTTACTTTTAGAGGCATTCGCACTAAATCTGGCTATAAAGTCTTGTAACTCTTTTATCTTATCTTCTTTCTTTTTATTTAATTCTTTTGTTTGTTTTAAAGCTAGCTGACTTGACTCATACCAAAAATCATAATTTCCTATGTATAATTTTATTTTTCCGTAGTCTAAATCAGCAATATGTGTACATACATTATTTAAAAAATGTCTATCATGTGATACCACTATTACGGTATTATTAAAATTTATTAAAAATTCTTCAAGCCAACTAATAGCTTCTATATCAAGTGAATTAGTAGGTTCATCTAACAATAAAACATCTGGATTGCCAAACAAAGCTTGAGCAAGTAATACTTTAACTCTTAACTTTACTGGTATATCTTTCATTAACATATAGTGATATCCCTCTTTGACTCCCAAGCTATTAAGGATAGTAGCAGCATCTGATTCTGCATTCCAACCATCTAAGTCCATAAAATCGCCTTCTAATTCAGCTAATCTCATACCATCCTTTTCACTAAATTCAGTTTGACTATAAAGCTTATTCTTCTCCTCAATTATTTTCCATAATTTATCATTACCCATAATAACTGTATTAATAACACTCTCATCATCATACATATAATGATCTTGTTTTAAAAAAGATAATCTTTCTCCTTTTCCTAAAATAACCTCGCCAGTCGTAGTTTCAATCTCTTTTGATAGTATTTTAAGAAATGTACTTTTCCCAGCACCATTAGCACCTATTAAACCATAACAATTACCATCAGTAAACTTAATATTAACATCCTCAAATAAAACTCTTTTTCCAAATCTCAAACTAACATTATTAACTTGTAACATAGTAACCTCCAACTTTTTACATTTTACCATACTATTTACTAAGAAACAACAATGACACATTAATATACTAGCTTCTTTAATAATTTCCTTATTTTTTAAATCACAAACTAAAGTTAAATCAATTTTAATAAGTATAACACGTCTCAATTACAAATTCCCAACCAAAAATAAAACCAACGTTACGTTAGTTTATTTAATATAGCACGGAGCCTTTATCAATTTTACTAATTTTTTTGAGGCCTCGTCTAATGTACAATTCTTAAGTTTAGTTGCTCCAGAATATTGATTACCTCCGCCACCTAATTCTTTCATAATTTGTCCAACATCCACTTTTTCTTTAGATCTTGCGCTAATAGACACAGTATTATCTCCTACATTTCCCATTGCAAAAGAAGCATCAACTCTATATTTAAGCATATAATCAGCTGCCTTAGCTAATTGTTCCTTTGTATATATAACTTCTTCATCTCCAACTATTGTAGCAATACTATAAGTTAAAAACATTGCTTTTTCCACTAAATTTAGCACAATCTTATCTTTTAAATAATCCTCAGAAAACAAATCAGTTACATAATTCATATTAGCACCATTACTCATAAGTCTACCAGCAATAGTCATAGTATTAGCTGTAACATTTTTGGTTAATTTATTAGTATCTAAATATATTCCAGCTAATAAATAATTTGCTACTTTACTTGAATATTTAATTTTAAATAAATTCAACAAACTACTTACAATTTCACAAGCACTAGATACATTACAATCAATATATTCATAACTTGCCGGAATAGTATTTTTATCTTTTTCATGATGATCAATTATAATAACCTTATCTTTATCTTGCATAGCCTCACTTAAACTAACCATATAAGATTTATTGACATCTGTTAATATAAATAAATCATCACCTGTCAGATTTCTTAAACATTTTTCTTTATTTACTATCGAAAAATCACTACTTGCATCATTAATAATAGTTTGTACTCCACTATCGATTTTATAAATTGGATCGTTAACCACAATCTGTGTTTTTCGTTCGTATTCATTTGCTATTAATGAAAGTCCTATGCTAGAACCTATTGCATCAAAGTCAACATCTTTATGAGGAACAATAATTACATTATTTGACTGAAGTATTTTATTCTCTAGATTCACTTTTAAGTTTTTTATGTTTGCCATAAACAATTATCTCCCTGCGCTTTATTATATGTATTTCTAAAATAAGTGTCAATCATCTTTTAAAAATGCTTATTACTTTAGAAACAAAATGTATTATTCTTGTACTTTCTCTTATCGCAAGTCCTTTACCAATTGCCTTTCCCCCTATTGTAAGCATTGCTATAACAGCTGTTGTTAACACACTTACTAATAGTGTATTAAAATGATAAGTATTAACTAAAATTCCCGCTATTACCACTCCCGCTGAACCTGATGCAACTCCACATACATCCCCTACCACATCACAGCAAACAGATGATACTTTATTTGCATTTTGTATCAGTTTAACAGCAATATTTGCCCCTCTTACTTTTTTAGAGCTCATACTATTGAATATCTTAATATTACCAGCTGTCACACTAACACCTATAATATCAAATAGTATTCCTAGACCAACAAATATTAATGTAATTAGTATTGCAATAACTACTCCAACGTTTTTTAAAAATATTTCACTAACCAAGCTCATAATTATAGAAATAATAAAAGCTAATAGAGTTACTTTTAATATCCAATCAAAATTATTCTTTTTTTTATTTTTCATAATAAATTATATAGTAATGGCTCTAAGTATGATAAATCCTTGGCCATAGGTCAAGTAGGCTTTCCCCTATCCCTACATACCGTTACCAGTATTGCGGTTCCCCTTTAAAGGAATAAGTATGATGTCACCATGCATACGACTTGAATACCACTAAGTACCAACTTTAATCTCATACCTAGATACACTCTAGGAGATTTCCTCACCAACGCATTGTTATTAATCCTTTTTTGCAAGAGTAATTTCATAGTATAGTCATATCGTTTTAGCCAATACAACATGACCTTAAGCTAATTCCAAAGCTCTCACTCAAGACAAGCTACGCTACTCATAACTTTCGCCACGAAGTAGGTTTAATCCTAATTCATAATAAGTCCGTCAGAATATGTCCGTATAGGCTTACCACAAGATTAGGTCTCCGCAAAGCATGGGTCTCAAAGTATATGCCATTACACCCGGCCCATACCCCTCATCTCCAGCATTCACCCCTAATTGGGCATCAAAAGCAAACACAAGAGGTTTCATAGATATGCTCTTTAACGATAGTTTATCCCCGTCCTCATAACAATTAAATTGACTAGAATAATGCGCCATTAAACTATTTCAAACTATATAATCTCTGTACCTCCTTCATAGAGAGCCTACGATATTCTCCACTCTTTAATGATATCACATTTAAAAAAGAAATACTCTCTCTTTTTAATTTTATAACAGGATGATTTACATATTCAAACAATTTTTTGATTTCGTGATTATGTCCCTCATGTAAAACTACCGTTACATAAGTAACATTGGTTTTAGCATCATACTTACGTAATTTAACCTTATCTGGTTTTAACTTTTCACCATCAACCATAATACCCTTTTCTAATATATGAATTTCTTCTCCCAATAACTTACCTTCAATTTTGGCAAAATATATCTTTTCAATCTTATTACTAGGATGAATAAGTTTATTAGCAAGTTCTCCATCATTAGTAAGAATTATTGCTCCAGTTGTATCATAATCAAGTCTACCTACTGGATAAATTCTCTTATTAGTTTCTATTAAATCAACAACTGTTTTTCTTCCTTTATCATCTTTAGAACTACATATAACACCCCTTGGTTTATTTAATAGATAATACTCTTTTTCTTCTTTACCTATTATCTTGCCATCAATCGTTATTGTATCTTTGCCACTAACTTTCATACCTATACTTGCAAGCTCTCCATTTACTCTAACTCTTTCTAAAGTAATGAGCTCTTCAGCTTTTCTTCTTGAACAAAATCCTGATTCTGCAATCACTTTCTGTATACGTTCCACATAAACCACCACTTAAATTATATCTTATTTTAGTTATTTTGAAAACAACAATTAATCATTAAAAAAGT
>CANRBB010000070.1 GCA_947628745.1 uncultured Bacilli bacterium
AATTACCTTAATTAAATCTTGATTGTAAAAAGGTCTAATTTTATTTAAATAATTTTCTCTTATTACCATAGTTATTCCTCCTGTATTAATTATACATGGTTTATAGAAGAAAGTCAATTTTGTCTTATACAAAAGACAAAATTACAATTTATGACTTTTTTTTCTTGCTTAAATACTATTGCACACAAAAAGATACTTTATCAAAAGTACCTTAATACACGAGATGTTAAATTTACAAAATTAATAAATTTGCTAGCTGCAACTTAATACAAGATATTAGACTTCAAGACGTCGATTGCAGGGCGAAAGCCGTAGTTGCTCGTATTGCTCACATCGTTGTCGCCCACGCGGCGGTAGGTGCCACTCACATCCCAGACGTCGCTAGAACCGGAAGATCGTGCAGACTCTAGCCACCAATAATAAGCATTGGAAGAACTTGAGTAACGGGTACTTTCTAACAAATATTCGCATGTACCTAACTCTCCAGTTTTATAACTGCCCACAGTTATTCCACAAGCATTTTCTAATTCTTGGGCAGTTAGTAGTCGGGCTGCTTTATCAGTATAATCAAATGTTCCTAAGGTACCTCCACTAGTTGTTGTTCCTCCTTTTTCATTCAACAACTGTCTTGGATTATTTAATAATGTTACTTTACTCCACTGACTTGTACTTGGTAACTGTTCATATCCTGTTCGTGGTCCGTGCCAATTCTCATTACTGGCATCATACGCAAACGTTGCTTTATTATCAGGAACTCCAGCTTTAACATTATTATAATAAATTAAAGTGGCATAATCACTATTAAATGACTTACTTGTCGTGTCATAGTAATCGCTTACATAATAAAATCTTTCAGTTTCGCTATTGTAGACACCATCACCATCCACATCACAGTCAAAGGCATCACCTGATTTTAACTCTCCACTAGTTCCACAGTTTCCATAAATTATATCATCTCCATTAATATGTCCGGCACCACTACAATATTCAGAACTACTTGTCTGACTACATTTTTCAGTATGCAATTTCTCGGCCCTTTTACATAGCTTTCCATCTGCCGAGATACCACGATTCTCTTTACATATAGTTAAATCTGGCTTTACTGTGACATTTCCATTTACTCCTAGTGTCTTAGATAAATATGAATAACCTATTCCCATTATCGTAAACAAAATTAATACTGCTATTATCATTATTTTATTTATTTTTTTGTTTCGCATAAAGCAATCCCTCCACTTTTATACACTATGAAAACAACAAAAGTGACTATTTTTTCATAAAGAGCACTAACAACATTTTATCTTTCATACTTACACTTTCTACTATTTACTCTCATTTCTATTATACCCCCCCCCCGTATTGAAATTGCAAGAAAAAAAATCATGAATTATCCATTTAAACATAGAATTTTGTTCATGATTTTTTAGTTATTTTGTTACCTCTACAAGTTCATATACTTCTATAACATCTTTTTCTTTATAATCTTGACAATTTTCTAAAGTAACACCACAATCCATATCCTTTTTAACTTCTTTTACCTGATCTTTTTCATGTTGTAAAGACTTTATCTTACCATTATAAACAACTATACCATCTCTTATTAATCTAGCACTACTATTATTTTTAACAATTCCGTCTAGCACGTGGCATCCAGCAATAAGTCCTACTTTAGAAAATTTAAATATTTGTCTTATTTCTAAAGAGCCAATTACTTTTTCTTCATAAGTAGGTTCTAACATTCCTCTCATAGAATTTTCCATATCTTCTACTAACTTATAAATAATATCATAAGTCTTTATATCAACACCATAATCTTTAGCAACTTCTACAATTTTAGGAGTAGCTCTTACATTAAATCCTAATATTAAAGCATCAGAGGCACTAGCAAGCACAATATCACTTTCTGTAATTGCTCCCACACTTCCATGAATAACTGACAATTTCACACCGTCAATATCTATTTTTTCAAGTGATGATTTAACTGCTTCTAAACTTCCATTTACATCTGTTTTTAAAACTATATTAATTCTCTTAAATCCTTCTTTTATTCTATCAAATAAGTCATCAAAACTAATTTTTTGATTACTAAATTTCTTCTCTTTCTCTCTTAAACTTCTTTCATTTGAGATTTGTTTAGCTTGTTTTTCTGTTTCAAAAGCCATAAACTTATCCCCAGCACTTGGTATTTCTGTAAAACCTGTAACCTCAACTGGAATAGATGGTAAAGCCATTGTAATATTTTCTCCCATATCATTTTTCATAGTTCTAACTTTCCCATATCCTGTTCCAATAACTACTGGATCTCCAAGTCTTAAAGTTCCATTTTGAATCAATAAGCTAATGACATTTCCTATTTTCTTATCTTGTTTAGATTCTAGAACAACTCCACTTGCATAACGTGATGGATTGGCCCTATATTCATTCATTTCTGCCACTAATAAGATACTTTCTAAAAGTTCATTAACACCTTCTCCTGTATGAGCAGAAATCTTATTAACTATAATATCTCCACCCCATTCTTCAGGTGTTAAACCATTTTCTACTAACTGTGTTAACACTCTGTCAACATTAGCACCATCTTTATCTATTTTATTTATAGCAACTATAATAGGTACCCCTGCAGCTTTAGCATGATCAATTGCTTCCTTAGTTTGTGGCATAACTCCATCATCTGCCGCAACTATTATTATAACTATATCAGTAACACTTGCTCCTCTTGCTCTCATTTGTGTAAATGCTTCATGTCCTGGTGTATCAATAAAAGTAATATTATGTCCATTATAATTGACAGAATAAGCTCCTATGGCCTGTGTTATACCTCCAGCTTCACTTCCCGCCACTTTACTTTTTCTAATATAGTCTAATAAAGTAGTTTTACCATGATCTACATGACCCATAATAGTTACAACAGAAGGTCTAGCTTGTAAATCTTCTTCTTTATCCTCTATTTCGAAAGATTCGAAATTTGAAATATCGGCAGCTTCTTCTCTTTTAAGAACTTTATCAAAATCACTAATTAATACTTCTGTTGTTTCAAAATCTATACTCTGATTCAAATTAGCCATTATCCCTAAATCTATCAATTTCTTAATTAAAACTGCTCCACTTACATTTAAAGCATTAGCTATTTCTCCAACAGTCATCCCATCTTTATATAAGATAACATTTGAATCTATATTTTGTTCATTACTTTGTAATTTTTCTTTATTTTTATACATTTTCTTCTTTTCAGCTTGAAAACTTTTTCTTGATTCTTGTTGCCTTTTTTGTTTTGATTTTACTTTTTCAAAATTATCACTACTATCAAAATCAAATTTAGATCCTGTGGTCATTTCTAATGCTTTATCATATGTTTTCTCATCTTCTAAATAATCACTTAATTCTTCACTAATTTCTTCATTTTCATCTTCATCTAAATCATGACTTGAAATATAGTTATCAAGTTCTACTATTTCCATTTCTGATAATATATAATCTTCGTTATCATATTTTATTCCTAATTCATCACATATACTTTTAATTTTTTCTTTATCTAAGTTTACATCATTTGCATACTCCAATAAACTCATCATAAAAAACACCTCGCTCTCTACATTTTTTTTATTTCATTTCTAACCTCTTCATATACATCTTCATCTATTTGACATTCTAGTCTTCTTTCTAATATTTTTGTTTTTTTTGCTTGTTCTAATACTTGTTCATCTTTTTTAATATATGCTCCATGTCCATTTAATTTTCCTGTTGGATCACATACTATTTTTCCATCTTGTGTTCTTACTATTCTTAATAGTTCTCTTTTTGGTAACTTTTCTCCTGTTACCACACAACTCCTCATAGGTATTTTTTTTATTTTCATATTGTATATCACCTATTCTTCTTCTGTTTTTATATTTATTCCTTCTTCTGCTGCTTGTTCTCTTGTTTTTATATCTATTTTATAATGTGTTAATCTACTAGCTAATCTTGCATTTTGACCTTTTTTTCCTATAGCTAATGAGAAATTTTCTCCATCTGCTATTACCATAGCTTCTTGTTTTTTTGGATCTGTTACTAATACTGTTAAATTTTGAGCTGGGCTTAAACTATTTGCTATAAAGATTGATGGGTTTTTATCATATTTTACTACATCTATTTTTTCTCCGCCTAGTTCTTTTATTATTCTTGCTATTCTGCTTCCTTTTTCTCCTATGCATGCTCCTATTGGATCTATATTAGGATTCTCTGAATAAACTGCTATCTTGCTTCTTTTTCCAGCATCTCTTGCTACACTGTATAGTAATACTGTACCATCTGATAATTCTGGTATTTCTAGTTCAAATAATCTTTTTACAAAGCCATAATGTACTCTTGATAATAGTATTAATAGACTTTTTCCATTGTTATCTACCTTAGTTACATATACTTTTATTTGGCTTCCCATTTCTATCTTTTCACCAGGTATAATATCTTTTTTTGGTAAAATTCCATTTGTTCTTCCTAAGTCTATATAATAGTTAATTGGATCTTCTAATGCAACTGTTCCTATTAGCATTTCATCTTTTTTATCCCCAAATTCTTCCATGATACTATTTCTTTCTGCTTCTCTTATTTTTTGGACTACTACTTGTTTTGCTGTTGATGTTGCTACTCTTCCAAAGTCTTTAGGTGTTACTTCAGTATCTATTGTATCTCCTATTTCTAGTGTTTTATTTATCTTTAGTGCATCACTTAATTTTATTTCTGTCTTAGGATTAAAGAATGATACTTTTTCTTTCTCTTTTTCTTCCGTATCTTCTGTTTCTTCATCATCATCTTCATCAGTATAATGTTCAAATAAATAATCTTCGTATTCTTCTTTAGTCATCTTATTATCTTCAACTACTGTTAAATATGAATATACTTTTATATCTCCTGTATCTCGATTAATACATACTTTAACGTTTGTATTTGAATTAAAGTTTTTTTTGTATGCTGATGTTAAAGCTAATTCCATAGCATCATACACTACATCTGGATCAATATTTTTTTCTTTTGTTATTTCATTTAATGCTCTTAAAAATTCTTTATTATTCATTACTACTTTTCTCCTTTCTCTTTTGAATGTATATCTAATACATATTCATCACTTATTAAATTTAACTCATCTACTATTGGATTAATAATTTGAGATGCTTCTGTTATCCTTTCAACATCTATTACTTCATCACTATCTAATTCAATATTTAAAGTTTTTACCCCTTCTTCATTACTAATATAGACATCACTTACAAACATATTAAGTTTTTCAATCTCACTATCTACATTTTCTATTATTTTTTCTTTCATAGCTACACCTCCAACAAATATAAAGAGCGGGCTCTAATTCCCACTCCTTTCTTATACGTGTATTATAACACAAATTATTAAAATTACAAACTTTTTTAAAGAT
>CANRBB010000071.1 GCA_947628745.1 uncultured Bacilli bacterium
AGATACTTACGCGTATAGTGGACTTGCACCACCTAGTTATATACCATGCCTGGCACACAAAAAATGACACTTAATTCGCATTTGAATTAAATGTCTTCCTAAAAAATATTGGGTAGACATTCAACATAGCAAAACTGAATGTTCCCTTTTTATTTTATGCAAGTTTCCTTGACAAATACATAATAACATAAAAACGACCTTTTTACAAGTCGTTTTCTTATTTCTACTCGAAAAGTCCGAGTTTCCTATCAATCTGGTGGAGATGAGGAGAATCGAACTCCTGTCCGAAATTACCTCTACATAAACATCTACAAGTTTAGTTAACTAATTGAAATCATATACCTCACAGTAGTTAACGACTCATAAGATATACTAGTCTAAAATTTCATTTTGTATCCTAGACAAAATACAAAATATAACCTAAATAATAAATCTCTATCTACTTCTTAGGTTAAGTAGTAGAAATGCTAGCCTTTTAATCAATTAGGCAAAAGCTAACTCTTGGTTTCCACCAAATAAGTTAGCCATAGCGTTTTTAATTTTTTCTGCATTTATTTTTATTTACTCATAACGCGAGTACTCGACTTGCCATTCATGCGAAAATAATCCCGTCGAAACCATTACATCCCCATGAGCTAATTATAACAATAAAATGCTAAAAAGTAAATACATACCCTAATTTGATAGTCACTTAATATTGTCACCAAGATTAATCAATAAATATCAACAAAATACGGTTAAAACAAATTGTTTAATATTTTTCTTCGATATAGCAATAATTTTACAAAATTTACTGAAATTTAAAATTCCTAACATAGTCCTAACATTTTAATACTTATTCTTTAATATTTTTTTAATACGTCTATCCTCATCACGTCGCTTTAATGTTTCTCTCTTATCGTAATTTTTCTTGCCCTTACAAATTCCTAATTCTACTTTTATATTATCACCCTTCAAATACATCCTAAGTGGAATCAGAACAAAGCCTTTTATTTCTACCTCATTTTTAATCTTACGAATTTCTTTTTTATGTAACAAAAGTTTTCTAGCCCGAGTTTCATCTGTATTATATATACTAGCCTCTTTATAATGTGAAATATACAAATTAAGTATAAATATCTCATTATTTCTTATAATAGCATAACTATCACGTAAATTACACTTGCCAGCACGCACAGATTTAATTTCCGTTCCCTGAAGTACAATACCACATTCATAGCTATCTTCAATAAAATAATTATGCTTTGCCTGTCTATTTAAGATTTCCATATCAATCACATATTCCTTTCATTTTATTCAAACAATATAATAAACTCCTAATCAAGATTTATTTTAAGTTATAAACAAAACTATTACAATACTTCTACATCATTTCGGAGCAGAACAACACATTATTACATACTTTCATGAATAGAACAATAAGAGTCAAATTAAACACACTAAAAATAATCATTTGTAAAAATTACATGTAAAATTGTTAATAACAATATAGCTCATTTTTTATCCTAAAATTATCACTCATTTAATACATCAAATTGTAAATCAGGCATTCGCGAAGATACAATATTTTTATATTTTTCATAATAATTTTTATAATTAGGTAAAATTGTAGAATTAAGTTGATTATAAGTATAAACTTTAAAATTTCTCGGTACATAGGATTTACTACTGGTATATATTAAGGAACCTTTTACATTTTCCACAGTTATTGTGGAAATTTGCTTTTCAACTACTTTTTTAACATTCAAAGATACCATTAAACCTGTTAGTCTCTCAATACCCACCTGATCAGATATAAAATTACCAAGAGAATAAATTACTAAAGTTCTTCCATCATTGATAAATTCAATAGGTTCAACAACATGAGGATGTGCACCAATTATAATATTAACTCCCAATGATGATAAATAATTTGCCACCTCAACTTGCTTATCATTTATCCCAGTTGAATACTCAGTACCCCAATGCATCGCAACAATAATAATATCACATTTGCCCTTAACTCTATCAATATCATTTTTAGCTAATTCCGGTGAATATTCGTTATTTAAATATTCCTTACCCAATGGTGTACTCAATCCATTATTCCACATCGTATATGAGAAAAAGGCATATTTTATACCATTTTTTTCATATATTCTTTCCTTATCCCTATCTTCAAAAGATGAGTAAGAGCCCGCTGTTACAACATTCGTTTTGCTTGACCAATATGCTCTAGAATTAAGAACACCCTGCTCTCCTTTATCCATCGTATGATTTGTTGCTAGAGAAACAAGGTTAAAACCAGCATCTAAAAATGCATCACCAACTTCATATGGTGAATTAAATCTAGGATAGTTAGACAATCCTAGTTCTTTACCACCTAAAATAGTTTCTTGATTATAGTATTTTAAATCATAATCTTTTACAATAGGTTTAATATTCTCAAGCATTGGTTTAAAATCATAACTACCATCTTTTTGTTTGGCATCAGCGTAAACAGAACTATGAATCAAAGCATCACCTACCATAATCATAGATAAATTATACTCTTTTCTAGCATTTTTCTTTTCTTCTTCTAATTTTTTTTGTTTTTCTAATCTTGCAATTTCTAATCTCTTATTTTTTTCATTTTTTTTAAAATTATAATATTGCAAAAAACTACCCATTAAAATAAGAACTACTGATAAAAATAAAATTATTTTTACAGGTCTCTTTAACCTTCTCCTTTTTTTCTTACTACTCATTTTTTATACCTTCTTTATTAGTTCAAAATCAATTGTTTTTGTCTCCTTAGAAGCTCTAACCACTTTAACCTTAACTTTTTGCCCAATAGTGTATTTCTCATGAGTTTTCTCATTAATCAAAGTCATCCTATCTTCATCATAGTTAAAGAAACCTTTCATATCTTTAATACTAATTAAACCTTCTACCAAATTATCCAATTGTACAAACATACCAAAACCCATAATAGATGATATAATACCTTCAAATTCTTCGCCAATATGTCCTTCCATATATTCTGCCATTTTCATATCTTCAACATCTCGCTCACAATTAACACTTGCTCTCTCTTTTGCCGAAGAATGATCAGCTACATAAACAAGTTTTTCTTCCCAGTGATTTATAGTATTATCATCTAGTTTATGCTGAAATAAATAAGTTCTCAAAAGACGATGTACTGTAGTATCAGGGTACCTTCGTATCGGTGAAGTAAAGTGTGTATAACATTTACTTGCTAAACCAAAATGTCCTAAATTAACAGGCTTATAAACTGCTTTTTGCATACTTCTCAACAGTAATTGTGATAATATTTTAAATTCCTTTTTATCTTTTAAAAACTGTATTATTTTTTGAATAGTTTTTGGACTATTTTCTTTTAAATTACCATTTAATTGATAACCGAGAGTTGCAATAAAACTTAAAAAACTATGTATTTTTTCTTCTTTTGGTACTTCGTGAACACGATAAATGAAAGGTAAGTTCATAAAATAAATATGCGTTGCTACACATTCATTAGCGGCAATCATGAAATCTTCAATAAGATTTTCTCCAACTCCTCTATTTCTCAAAGTTATTTCTGTTGGTACACAATTCTCGTCCACAAGTATTTTGGCCTCATCCACATCGAAATCTATATAGCCCCTATTATTTCTAGCTTTTCTAAGTATAGCTGAAAATTCTCCCATCATTTTTAGACTATCAACATAAGGTTCATAACCCTCTGGAATAACATTTTTTTCAAGTATACTATTAACCTTTTTATAAGTCATTTGTATTCTAGATCTAATTACACTTTCAAAGATTTCATAATCTACTTGTTTTCCATGACTATTGAATTCCATAACACATGAAATGGCTAACCTATCTACATTAGGATTTAAAGAACATATTCCATTGGATAGTTCATGAGGCAGCATTGGAATTACCCTATCCACTAGATAGACAGATGTACCTCTTTCCATTGCATCATTATCTAAAGGAGAACCCTCTTTAACATAGTAACTAACATCTGCAATATGAACACCTAAAATATAATTACCATTGTTCTTTCGACTAATAGATATCGCATCATCTATATCTTTAGTATCATCACCATCAATAGTAAAAATCATTTGATCTCGTAAATCTCTTCTTCCCTTAATATCATTTTCCGTAACTTCCGTAGGTATGGTTTTTAACTGTTCCTTAACATCATCTGGTAACTCAGTTTCTATATTAAATTTCTTTACTATTGATAAAATATCAACACCAGGATCATTTTTATGTCCTATTATTTCCACAACTTCCCCTTTAAAAGTATTATTATCTATTCTTTTACCTAATTTAACCACCACTTTATGACCATCTACTGCATTAAGTGCTTTGTCTTTATCTATCTCTACTTTTATTCTTAATTTATTATCATCTAAAGTAACCAAACCTTTTTCATTTACAAAATTGATTTCACCAACATATTTATCCTTTGGTCTATCAATAATTTTAACAACTTTTCCTTCTAAACGATCAATACCCTTTTTACTTATAATTTCAACAAGTACAATATCATCATGTAGAGAACCATTCATATTATCTTCATTTATATATACATCGACATCAGAATCATCTATATCCACGAAACCAAAACCTTTTTTATTAGCTCGCATTATCCCACGTTTTAAATGACTGTCTTTAAGCATCATATACTTATCTTTATTAGAATGATAAATTATTGCCTTTTTTTCTAACTCAGTAAGTACCTCCTGCAATTCTTGAATTTGCTCCACACTATCCAAACCAAGAAGATTCTCCAATTCATATATTGTAAGAGCCTTATCACTATTTTTTAAGACATTAATAATTTTATCTTTCATATGCTCACCTTCTAACTTATTTTACCAATTTTCTCTTACAAAGTCCATAAAATTATAAACAAGAACAAAATTGTAAAATCTGCTACTTGAAACTATCCTAATAGAAAAGCAAAATCATTCACAATAAAAGTACATAACAACTATGTACTATTCCACATTTACTTTACTTTTATCTACTCACTTTTCCAAACAGATACAAATAATAAAAAAAGTAAGAAAAATCCTCTTACCCTAAGAAAAAGAAGCAACTAAACATATTATAAAAAACGCAAAACCCAATATAAAAGTTATACGTGTCATAGCTAATTCACTACCACGTTCTTTTCGTCTAGCAAACAAATCTGAAGAACCAGACAAAATCTTTGCAGCCCCTTCAGCTTTACCACTTTGAAGTAAGACTATAATTATTAAAAGAATAGATATCACTAATAATAATACTTTCATAAATACCTCCCCATAAAAACTAATCATATTTTATCATATATATATGAATTTATCAATCACAGAAAGAGAAAATTTAATTAAT
>CANRBB010000072.1 GCA_947628745.1 uncultured Bacilli bacterium
AGAAGAATGGGAGATGATTAATTTAGGAAGTATAGTTTTATGATAATAATTTATTTGAGTGTTGTAATTATGATATCTAATTTATATTTTTAGAAAAAAACTAGTCTGTATTTTTGTTTACACACTAGATTTTATTTAATTCCTGTCAATAATTTTGATATGCAATGATAAAGGAATAACTTTGGTGGCTATATTAAAATATTATCTTACTTTCTGAATCATAATTGAAACAGCTGGAGTAACCAGTGGTGAGTCGATTATTAGGGAGTCTGTTGGAGGGCTTTCAACAATTACTGCATATTTGCCAACGTTTGATAATTCATACCAACCTCTAGGAACAGTTTGATTAATGTAGCCTGTTCCTGTAATTAATACTGACTTTCCGCCATTTGTCCAAACAGATGTTCCGAAGCAAATATCGTCTAAGCCGACCTTTTTAAAAGCTACTGAAATAACGTCTGAGCCGGCTTGTGGGCTGACGGGAGCCGTGGGATGGGCCATTACCATAAAGTCAATTCTATAAATACCCGTTTCAAATATGGTTATAGTATTATTTCTGCTATCAATGTAGTAATTAGATGAAGTATCCAGACTCATTGTTGCGATTGGAAAATTTTCGTCATAATCAACTATATAAGTGCCATCAGTTAAATCTTTAGATGTTGTAAGAAAAAATGCCATAGGAATATCAAGATACCCCGGCTGTCCTTGTGGGCCGGTTGGACCTGTTGGGCCTGTTGGGCCAGATACTCCTTGTTCTCCTTTTGGGCCTCTTATTACTCCTACATTAGTCCATTGTTCTTCTTCCTCTGACCAAACAAATAAATTGTCACCAACTAGATAAGCTGAGCCTATATCGCCACGAGGGTGCTCATTTTGAAGTTCTTCTGGAGTATCGTAATTTCCCATTATAGTTACACTTGTTCCATCGGCTCCTCTTTCTCCTTGTGGACCGGTAGCGCCAACCACTCCTTGAGGACCCATTTCTCCCTGTGGCCCAGTAGCACCAACTATCCCCTGTGGTCCAATGGCTCCTTGAGGTCCTATTGGTCCTCTTTCTCCTTGTGGCCCTGTCGGGCCGGTTGGACCTGTTGGACCTAAAACACCAATCATTCTTGTATAAACCTTTTCACATTGTTTCTTCTTTTTATTCTGATAATTTTTGTTAGAATAACTCATAAGTATTACCTCCTATGGTATCTTATGAGTTTTTAAGAAAGAATAAACTACTATTTTCTAATATATATTTATTAGGAAGTAGCCTTATATAAAAATTAGTATTTTAAGACTTTATCTTAAATTTAATCTTTCTGTTTGTTTTTGACAATAAATTTATCACATGCCGCAAGCATTGCGGGTAATAAAACTAATATCAAAATTGTTGAACAAATAGTTCCTTGTGAGATTGTTTTACAAATTTTTGCAGCAATGGCAGTAGTAAAGCAAGCAATTATTAGAGTTACTATTATGAGAATGGAACTAGAAGTTAAAATGGTATGAATGGATTTATTATATGATTCAATAATGGCTTGTTTTATTCCTAAACTTTTTCTCATCTCTAGATAGTAAGATGTATATAAGATGGCATAATCAATGGTTGCTCCCATCAATATACTTTGTACAATCAGTAATGATATAAAATAAACATTGTCTCCTGTAAAAGAAAGTATACCCATTATTAGATAAACAGCGCATTGAATTGTTAGGACTAAAATAGTTGGTATAATTATTGATTTAAAGGTAATTGCTACTACAATAAAAATAAAAATCATGGTAATAATAGTAATAGTGTTTAATTCACCATTAAATGTTTGACTCATTTCGTATGCCATAGGTGAATCTCCTATCACGTAAAATTGATTAAGATCCTGACCTATATCTTTTTTTATTTCTTTAATAGTTTTAAAAGTTTCTTTAGCTTCTAAGTCTAAATTAGTATTTAAAACGATTCGTGAATAGTTTGGCCCTACTAATAATTTTTTACTATCTTTTATAGTCTTTTTTGATTTTCTTATATTTTCTTTCATATCTTCATCTATGAAATCAACAAATCTTTTATCTTTTAAGATATTATTGTTTAGATAGTTAATAAATTCTTCTAATGTCATTTCCCAATTATCATTATATTGGCTGTAACTTCCGTAATAAATATAAAGTAGTTCTAACATATCTTTTTCAATATCGTTTGAAAGATTATTAATTATAGCAAATAACTCATCTGATGTATATTGAGTATTATTTAAACTATTTTTCATAATAGCTTTTATGGTATTTAATCTTTTTTTATTTTTGGAATCAAAATTGGCTGTATATTTGGTATTAGTCATGACATCATTAGTGATAAACTCGATAAATTTATTTAATGATATCTTTTGACTTTTATTTATATATAGGGAATCGTATAGACCATATAGTAATTCTAAATTTTCTTTATCTATACCAAGTAAAGAAGATAAGTTAGCACTACTATATTTTTGGTCGGCTAGACTACTTTCCATAACTGTTTTAAGAAGTTGCAACTGTTTGATAGTCTCTGTTGGAAGTTTATCTTTAAGCATTTCATCTTCTCGATGTTGTAATATAAATGTCACAAATTCAAGAGGATTTAACGTAATATTATTTTGGCTTGCTGTATATAGGGCATAAATATTTTTAATGGTTGTACTTTCAATTCCTATAACATTTGCTAATTCTTGATAAGTGAAGGCTGTATTATCATCGGTGTTTATCATTATTGTTTGTAATAATTTCAGCTTGCTAAGGATATTTTGATCAATACTATCTATATTATTGTAATTAAGTAAAAGATTCACAAATTCTTTAGGATTACTTTTATAATGAGTAGTGTTTCCTGTTACGTAATCGATTAAGTTATATAGTTGATTTATATTAACTGCATCAATATTTAAAAGTATTGCTAAATCTTGGACACTGTACATGGTATTATTGTTTAATAAATCTTCATTTGCCTTGATTTGTTCTAAGAAATTAGTATCTAAATTGTCTAAATAGTGAGTATTTAATTTTATATAGGTTACGTAATTTAAAAAATCTGTGATGGTATATTTATTGGTATTTTCTTGGGTTAAATATTTTAGTAAAAGTATTTGTTTAACTGTTTCTTCAGGTATATTGAATAAACTTGCTAATGAGCTACTATCTACTTCTTGATTTATTATATCTTTATTGCTAAATGTTTGTAGTAATTTGATATTGTTGATAGTTTCTTCATTAAAACTATTAGTATAATTACTATCTATTAATAAATTATTGACTACGAAATTAGAAAATTCAGAAATAGTCATTTTGATATTTGTTTCATTATTCAATGCGTAATATTTAAATAATTCATTAGTTGTATTTTTATCCATGTTAAATAATTGTGCTAATTGGTTGGCCGTCATTTTTTTTATAATATTATTTTTTTGTGTAAATTGTGAAAGTAATTTTAATTGGTTTTTACTGTCATTATTTATAGCAGTAGAATATTTATTATTGGTTAATACATCTTTATTCATAAAGCTGATAAATTCATTCAAAGTCATTGTTTGAAGATTATTCTTGGAATTATAATAAATTAATATGTCATTTAATTGGTTTGAATCAAAGCCTAAAATAGTGGCTATTTCTTCAGGAGTTCTTTCTTTGTTTATTTCAGTTTCGGTTACGAAATATTTTAATTTATTTATGTCTTGTTTGACAGTGCTATCAATTTTAATACTAATTTTGGGATTATTATAGGCTGTTGTCTCAATAAAATTGATAAACTCTTCAAAAGTCATTTTATTATCACTTTCGGGATTATAATAATTATAATAGATAATTCTTAGAAGATAATCTTCTACTTTTGTGTCAACTTTTAATTCTTGTAATTTTTTATTTAGCTTATCATATGTTAATTTTTGGTTAATTGTATTTGAATAAGCTAACACCTCGTTGATACTTTTTTTATTTTCAAGCATTTTTAAATGTTTGGCGATTTTTGTCTCGTCTTTATTTGGATATATTAAGGCAATTTGATTATTTTCTTTAAATACCGTAGATATCTCATCGGCTTGTCTGTCAGTATAATCGATGCCAAGATTTCCTTTTAGAGAAAAGCTCAAGATAAAGATTATGATAAATAAGGGTAATAAAACAAATCTAAATTTATAACTAATTCTTCCTAGTTTATTCAAGCTTACTTGTATACTTTTTTTCTTGGTTTTTACAATTAATTTATCAAACATTAATATTAAAGATGGTAGCACAAAGAAAATGCATATTAAGCTAAAGAGTACTCCCTTAGCTAAAACAAATCCTAGATCTTTTCCTATCTTGAAGCTCATAAAAACTAATGCTAAAAGTCCCACAATAGTTGTAACTGAACTGCTGGATATTGATTGAAAGGCTTTATGTAAGGCCTTTTTCATAGCTATTACTTTGTCTTTTTCGTTTGCTTTTTCTTGATTATATCTATTCATAAGCATTATTGAATAATCCATTGATAAAGCCATTTGTAGAATAGCTACTATGGAATTAGTAATGTTTGAAACACTTGAAAAAATTATATTTGTACCTTTGTTTAATACAACAGCCATTAAAATAGTTGCTAAAAACAAAAATGGTTCTGCATAGGATTCACACATGATTATTAAAATAACTAAAGCACAGAAAACAGCAAGTCCAACAATAAAAAATGGTAGGACTGTTTTATTGGTTTCTGATATAGCACCACTAGTATATATTTTTTTATCTTCATATTTATTTATTATTTTATCATATACTTTACTTGCTATGTTGGAATCAGACTTGTCACCTACGGTGATGACATACAAGGTATATTTACCTTTGTTAAAGGTTTCTGTTGTATCATAAGCAACATCTGTTATCCCATCTATTTCAGTTAATTGCTTTCTTATAGTTTCTTTTTCGGCTTTTTTTAGCCCTTCAAACATCACATTTAGACTACTTGTTTCGGTATCAGGAAATTCTTTTTCCATTATGTCCATACCAATTCTTGTCTCAGAATTATCTGGTAAATAATTGGCCATATCATAATTAATATTGACTTTACTTGATACAAGGGCTGAAATTATCGTAAGAACAATAAATATAACTAAAATAAGGTTTCGTTTGTCTATTATAAAATTTGTTATTTTTTTCATAATTAATATTCTCCTCCTAAATCTAACTCTATATTATATGCTTTTTATTAATTAAAGTAAAGTATAACTAAATTTTAGTTT
>CANRBB010000073.1 GCA_947628745.1 uncultured Bacilli bacterium
TTTTTTTCGATGTGTCAACTAAAAAGAGTCAATTGATGATAGTGTTTTTTTGATAGGATAGTGTTTTCACAACGAGGAAATTTATAACAAAATTCTTGAAATCAGGTATTATTGACTAAACCTATAAAATTAGTTAATAGGTATCAACAAAATATAATCAAACCAAATTGCTTAGTATCTATCTCATTTTTTATTTCTATATCAATAACTTTACAGAAGTTTATGGAACTCAAACTTCCTTATTTGACGCTAGAGTTTTACATTATTATACCTATTATTAGAATATATTTGCTAATTAATGTCTGTTAATGAAACGGTTTTCACTTCATCACCGTTAACGCTAAAAATAACACTTTTAACATTATAATTATCAAAAATCGAAAAACTAATACTATATATTACTTCCTCTAAAATTTTATTATTCTTATCATACAGGTTGCTATTAAAGTCAAGAAAGAAGACATTCCCGTTTTGTTCATAGGAATTTAGTTTTGCATTATTGTTTAAAAAACTCATTAAATTTGGTTCATAAATATAGCTAGTGGTAAGTGAGTCAATAATTATTTTTATTTTATCACTATCACTATTGACATACTTAGTGACTGGCACATAATAGTTATTATTGTCAATTTCTTCTAGGTAATAGATAACTACCTTATTAATATTATCTCTTTTTGATAAATTATACTCTTTATTGATACCAATACTTTTAGTTAGTGGGTAAGAAATTTTAGTCTTTTTATTTGGGTAGTTAATTAATTTTTCTCCCTCCACTTGAAGATAGATACCTTTAACATTTTCTAAATCAAATAATGTGTATACAATGCTTTCAAGCATGCTGTCTTCTTTATCTTCCTCAACTTTTAAAATGTGTTTAGAAAAATTAATAGTAATATATCCTTCATCATAGTTAATGTCTAAAATCTTGGTATTTGGGGGAATAGTCGCTTTTAGGGAATCTGGAAATTTGTTACTATTATTGATAATTAGGTTATTTAACAAAGTTTTTATTTGATCTTTTTTGTCTTTTTCGGTTAGGAGAATTTTACTTTTAACCAAATAGCCATCTTTATTAAGTAAATAGATTGAATTAGTTCCTATTCCAGTGACATATTCTAGTTCTAAGTTTGTCTCTAAAGATTCCTTAGTAGAAAAGTCTTTAATAACATAAATTGTTAAAAGTACAAATAAGGTAATGGATGTAATAAGTATTTTTCTTAGAGCCTTTTCTTTTATCATAAAATCACCTAATAATATATATGAAAAAGATATTATTATATTACAAATAATATCTTGAATGATTTTAACACTTGAGACTACTTAATTTTTATTTCACCTAGCTTAATTAATTCAACTACGGCACTTGCTCTACCATTGACACCTAGTTTTTGCATGACATTGGAAATATGATTTCTAACTGTTTTTTCACTAATAGATAAATCTATAGCTATTTCTTTAGTAGTTTTATTGGCAATTAATTCAGAAAATATTTCAGTCTCTCTAGTAGTTAATATTTTTTTAGACATAAAATACATCCTCTCATACTGTTTTTACATATTATATGTGGGATATTATTTCATGTTACTTCTTTTCAAATTTGACAGTGATATACATCTTTTCTTCATATTGTTCTTGAATAAGTCGCATGATATTATTGGCTAATACGTTATCATGTTTTGAAGAAATGCATATTGAGGAAATATTACTATCATCTATTTTAACGAAACAATCGAGATTATATTTTTCTTTAATCTTTTTTTCTATGGATTCTTCTTTGCCTTGCAACTGATTTAAATATTTTAATTGTTCATATGCGTTATTTTTTTCTTCCGTGGAAATGGTATCACTAGTTAACTGATTTTGTAAGGCTGTCATTTGTTCTTTGCGTTCTTCTTCTAGACTTACACGCATTGCTTCTAGAGTGGTATTTTCTTTGATTGTTGTAGTTTTTTCAGTTTCTTTTGCTTGAGTAGATGTCGTTGCTTTGCTTTCTTTTCCTAATAATAATTCATTGGGCATGGTAACATAATATATTCCTAACACTAATACTAAACTGAATAATGTCAAAAACCATAAATTCTGTTTATTCATTGGTATCCTCCTCTATCTACCTTATATTATGAGGAGATAATTCCTTTTATGAATATTATTTGTCTAAATACTCTAAGGCACTAATTAATCCAAGTTTTCCATATTCATAAGTAAGGGCACCTTGCATGTAAGCAATATAAGGAGCTCTAAGTGGTCCATCGCAACTTAGTTCGATGGATGAGCCTTGAGTAAAGGAACCTGAAGCCATTACTATTTTGTCATCATACCCTGGCATATCGGTACCCTCAACAGTAGCATTTGAATCTATGGCTGATGCTTTTTGGATGCCTGAGGTGAATTTTACCATTTTATCTTTGTCGTTAAATATTATATTTTGTACAATATCTACCCTCTCATCATTGTATTTAGGTTCTACTTCATAGCCAAGTTCGCTCATAACAGCACTGGTTAGAATAGCAGTCTTTAGAGCACTGCCTACTACACTTGGAGCCATGTATAAACCTTGCAATATCTTTTTGTTCATGCCAAGGGATGGCCCTACCTCTAAGCCCTCACCCGGTAAGGTAAGTCTTTCTCCAACTAAGTCAATTAATTCTTTCTTGCCTACAACATAGGCTCCATTAGGAGCAATTCCACCTCCTAGATTTTTGATAAGAGAACCAATCGCAATATCGCATCCAACTTCAATTGGCTCTTTTTCTGTTACAAACTCGCAATAGCAGTTATCTACCATTATAATTACGTCTGGAGCAGTTTTCCTTATAACTTGGACGACCTTTTCTATCTTGGAAAGGGAAATACTTTTTCTAGTGGAATAACCCTTGGATCTTTGAATTTCAATTACTTTAACTTTGTGAGTTAGAAGATATTTTTCTATTTTATCATAGTCAAAATCATCAGCTACTAAATCTATTTGATCATAGTCAATGCCAAAGCTTTTTAAAGAAGATGGATTTTCTCTTAAACCTATAACTTCGTCTAAAGTATCATATGGCTTGCCCGTAATGCTTAACAGTTTATCGTGTGGGCGAAGCAAAGCAAAAAACGTAACACAAAGTGCATGGCTTGCTGAAATGAATTGTCCTCTGACCACAGCTTTTTCAGCTTTAAAGATGTCTTGATAAATTCTCTCTATCTTATCTCTACCCAAATCATTATAACCATATCCGGTTGTTTCATTGAAATCTTGTTCCATAACACATTCTTTTTGAAAGGCTTTTAAAACTTTATCACTATTTTTTAGAATAATGTCATCAACCTTGTCTAATTCCTTTTTTATCTTTTTCTCTATTGACAATACTAAATCTTTTTTATCCATAGTATCCTCCATCAACTGTTATTGTACTTTTATTTATATAACTTGCGTCTGGACTACATAGAAATACTACTACCTTAGCTATTTCGGTTACATCAGCAAATCTTTTTAAGAGAATCTTATTACATTCTTCTTTTATATACTCTGAATCTAAATCTTGGTTCATTTCTGTATTTATCCATCCGGGAAGCACGGCATTGACTCTAATAGGGGCAAGTTCTACTGCCAAATTATTTGTTAAACTAATTAGAGCAGCTTTACTGGCATCATAATCGGCACTATATGGATAATGTGTATTGTCTGCATTGGTTGATGATATATTAATAATTGAAGAAGACTCATCCATTATTTGAGAAGCATATTTGGCACATAAAAAAGGCCCTACTAAATTAGTCTCATATACTTTTAAAAAATCTGATTTAGTCTTATCAAAGAAAGGACTATCATTAGCTATACCAGCATTATTTACGAGAACATCTAACTTTTCGAACTTATCTTTGATTAACTCAATCATATTTTTTACCTCTTGTTCATCACTGATATCTGCTTTTATAATTAATGTTGAAACGCCATACTCTGATTCAATAATCTGAGAAACCTCTTGTGCTTTATTTTCTTCGTTTTTAAAATTTATTACGACATTATATCCTTTTTTCGCAAACTCCAGTGCGATTTGTCTGCCTAGACCTCTACTAGATCCCGTAATTAAAGCTACTTTATTCATAAATTTACTCCTTTCTTATTTCCTTTTATCTCTGTGATAAGCTTATTAATAAATATAAGTTATTGTTTTAAGAGAATATTAATATCAAAAAAAGAGCTTATGCTCTTGATACATATTTACCATCTTTGGTAGATACTAGTATTTCTTCATCTTGATTGATGAATAATGGTACTTTTACAACAAGCCCAGTTTCTAATTCTGCATCTTTCATAGCACTACTTGTAGTATTGCCCTTAACTGCAGATTCTGTTCTAACTATTTTCATAGTGACTTTATCTGGTAAGATGATTCCTAGTACTTCTTCACCGTAGAACATCATAATTACTTCTAAATTTTCTTTTAAGAATTTAGATTCATATTCTACTAATGATTTATCTAGTTCAATTTGTTCATAAGTAGTCATATTCATAAAATAATATGTATCATTCATAGAATATAAGAATTGCATGTTTTTCTTTTCAATTCTTGCTAAAGCTACTTTCTCTCCTGCATTGAACGTCTTTTCGATAATAGAACCTGTTCTAAGATTCTTTAGTTTTGTTTTAACTATCGCTGCACCTTTACCTGGCTTTACATGTTGAAACTCCAAGATTGTATAAATTGAGCCTTCAACTTCAATAGTTACTCCTACTTTAAAGTCATTTGAATTTGTCATATTACACCTCTCTAAGTTTTAGAATATATACTTCTAAAATAAATTAAAATAAGATTACCTCTCATTTTATTTTTTTTCTTTATGTGTTGTATGTTTCCTACATTTACTACAATATTTATTTAATTCTAATTTATCACTATTTTTTACATTTCTTTCTTCACGATAGTTTTCTTCTCCACAAACACTACATTTTAGAGTTTTGTTTTGTCTATTTCCTACTTTCTTTGCCACGAAAAACACCTCCTTATGTGAAACGTCTGTATATATTATAGCAAACTATTGTCTATAATGCAAAGAATTTTTTGTATATACTAAATAAAAAGTTAACTTCCCATCTTTTTGTTAGAGGGAAGTTACATTTGTAAATAACTTGCATATTTAAATAA
>CANRBB010000074.1 GCA_947628745.1 uncultured Bacilli bacterium
TTTCTCTTTTTCTTGTTTAGAAAGTAACGCAATGCCAATGGCTCCCATAAGATGACCTTTCTCATTAGTAATTATTTCTTGATTAAGAATTTCTTCAAAAGCTTTTTTTACACCAATATTTTTACTAACTCCGCCTTGGAAAATAACTGGTGATTCGATTTTTTTCCCTTTTGCAACATTATGGATGTAATTATTAGCAACACTATTACATAAGCCAGCTACTAGGTCTTCTTTAGTATAACCAATTTGAGCTTTATGAACTAAATCGCTTTCAGCAAAAACTGTACATCTAGCAGCCAATTTGGCAGGATTTTTACTTTTTAAAGCAATTTTTCCCATATCCTCAACTTTAATGCCTAAACGTTTAGCTTGACTGCTAAGAAATGCACCAGTACCTGCTGCGCAAAGGGTGTTCATAGCATAATCAGTGACAAGACCATTATCTAAAATTATGATTTTAGAATCTTGACCTCCAATTTCAATAATGGTTTTGACGTCTTTATAATAGTGACTGGTACCAATAGCATGAGCAGTTATTTCATTTTTAATAATATTGGCATTTAAAATGCTGCCAATTAATCTTCTAGCTGAACCAGTTGTACCAACACCAACAATTTGCATATCATCTAAGTCCTTTAAAATTATATTGAGAACTTTTTTGACTGCATTTATGGGATTACCCTCAGTCCATAGATAACACTCTTTAACGATATTTTCATCTTGATCTAAAAGTACAGCTTTAGTAGAAATAGAACCAATGTCTATACCTAAATAACCTTTTCTCATTTTTTCTCCTTCCTATAACGCAAGACATCATAAAAAGCTTCAAGCCTAGTATTAATAGCACCATCTTCATCTTCAACGTCAAAAGACAAGAAAATAATGGGCATATTATAGTCTTTGCAGACCTTTTGTATAATAGGGATAGCTCCTATTTCAGGAGTACAGCCAAAAGGCTTTGTATGAATGATACCATCATACTTTTTCTTGCTTAAATAGATAGAACGATACACATTATCAAGGCCATCAGCACCAAGATTATATTTACAATAATTTTTAGATAGACGAGTTAATTTCTTTTTAGATATAGCTTTTTGCCAAATAAGATAAGTTAAATTCGTAAAACGTTTTATCTCGATGTTATTTTGAGCAAGTTTATACTCAAGATCATAAGTACTGCTAGGTTCCATAGCTGTATAAAGTTCTCCAATAATACCTATTCTTAAAACATCTTGTTTTTTAACTTCTAATTTTTTGAAACATTTTTTATAGAAAAAATAACATTTATTTAGTTGATGAATGGTTTGGCATTTAGCAAAACTACGTAGCATCTTCTTTTTGAGTACTAGAAAACTATTCTTTTTGGTTTCAAAGCCGATATTACTTCTAATGTATTCATCTATTTTATCCATATAATAAATCATTTTAATAGTAAAATAACCATAATAAAGAAAAGTATGATACTTTAATTTTGGATTTAATGTTTTAAATAGATTATAGATTTCTCTAATGTTTCTCTTGTCACTGTTACTTAATTGATATAGTTTAAAGTCATAGCCTAATTCTTTTAATATTGCTTCTTGTACTTCACCATAATAACGATAACGACATCCTCCACCTGCTTGAATTAAAATATTGGCACCAAGATTAAGGGCTTCGATAAAATTTCCTAATGTGTATTTAAATGGCAAACATGCATCATTTGGTGAATATTTGCTGCCAAGTTCAATAGTTTTTTTAGTTATTTTAGGGGCTGTTATTATTTTACAGTTGGTGGTGTGTTTAAATAAAAAATTAAGGGGAATATTATAATCACCTAGTTTAGGAAAACTAATTATTTTTTTTGTCATGCTCTCACCTTTATAATATCAAAGAATGCTTCAAGTCTAGTAATTATGCCAGTATTACTCTCATTTTCTAAAATTAATTTTAGAACTGGTTTTTTTATTTTTAATTTAATAAGTTCATTTGTTAAAGAGTCAGGACCACAAGGGAAACAGGATAAGAGAATGATACCGTCTACATATTTACTATAATAAGAAATGCCAGCTAACAACTTTTTACTGTGAGTCCAATGAACTGTTTTAGATATTTTAGCACATTCACTATCTATTAAAGATTCATCTAAAATATCACTATAAATAATTTCGTATCCCTCCGTAGCAATAATTTTTTTTAAATCAGCGGTTAAGATATTTTCATATAAAATGTAGGGATGACCAGCAAGTAATATTTTTTTTGAAGAGGTTTTTAATTTTCTTTTTTGCATTAGAAAATTTTTCATTTTTTGTTCTCTATCAGCTTTTTTAGCTTTGATGTAGGCATCTATACTAGTAAGAATAGGATAACCTAGTTGTTTACCAATACCAATATAAGCTTTTATTTCGTTCTTATTTTCAGTTAAATCTATATTATAATTGATTATATTTATATCAGGGAAAAGTGTATGAACTAGATCATATAAAGCGTTGAAGTTAGTGCAGACTTGTTCATGATTTTTGATAGAGAAAAGGCGAGGTATAAAAATAACATTACACTTATCTTTTAATTCTATGACTTTTCCTATATAAATTTTTAAAGATAGACAAGCTTCGTCTGGCGTTTTGTCGCATCCTTTATAAATAGTATCTTTGGTAGTATTTCCATTAGTGATAACGTCTACTCCTAAATTTTTAAAAAAATTAAGAAGGAGACTTTCATCATAATAATACAAAAGTCCTTTAATTATTCCAACTTTCATGGTTACCCTCCTGATTTAAACATATGTGTAAAATTAAGAATAATGCATTTAATATTTTGACAAAGTTAGATATAATGTAAATGATGATAATAAACAATAAAGTTAAATTAGTAATGAGAGGTAAGGTAGGATGAAACATAAAAAATATACATTAAGTAAATTTATAATTAGTTTATCTATATTAGGAATAATTTTTCCATATGATAATGTTTTGGCAATAGAAAGGTATGAAGTAACACTAAATAAATGTGTTGATGGAGATACGGCACGATTTAATGTTAATGGGGAAGAAAAAAAAGCTAGATTTTTGGCTATAAATACGCCTGAATCTGTTCATCCAACTAAAGAAGTAGAACCATTTGGAAAAGAAGCTAGTGAGTATACTTGTAATAAATTGACTAATGCTAAAAAGATTACTATTGAATATGATGATAATAGTGATAAAGAAGATAAATATGGTAGAATTTTAGTATGGGTATTTGTTGATGATCAACTATTGCAAAAAGATTTGGTAAGTAAAGGGTATGCTGAAGTTAAATATTTATATGGAAACTATAAATATACAGATGTATTAGAAGACGAACAAGAAAAAGCTAAAAGTAAGAAACTTAGAATATGGAGTGATGATAAAAAGACAACAAAAGAAGAAAAAGAAGCTAAAAGTAAGAGTAAAAAAGTTAAAGATGATGATGTTAGTTGGGATGATTTGATGAATAGTTTAAAAAATGATGATTTTGATGAGTTTTTTGACAAAATTTTACGAAAATTAGTGAAAAGTTTAGAAAATATGTTATAATTTGTGTGAAAGGAAGATTTGAGATATGGCAAATACAAAGAAAAACAGTACTAATAAGAAGAATAACGGGGTAAAAACTAATAATAGTTCAAATAAAAAAGGTACTAGTAAAACTAATGCTAGCAAGAGTGTAGCAACTAAAAATAACTCAAAAAAGACTAATGCTACTACAAAAGCAAAAAGTAATGTAAGTACAAATAATAAGACAGCAAGTAAGAAAACAAATACTACCAATAATGCTAATAAAAAAGATAGTGTTAAAACTGTTCAAAGTAAAAAGACCAATGTTAACAAAAATACAAGTAAAAAAGTAGTGGAGCAAGTAAAAGAGACACCAGTAAAAAAGGACGAATTTGAAGAAATCGCACGTAAAATAGAAGTTGTTCCTGCTCAAAAAGATAAGAGCAATGTAATTACTATTGTAATGATTGCTTTGTTGGTTGTTGCTATTATTGTTAGTTGTGTAGTTACTTCTTCATCTGGTAAGTATGGAACAAGTAGTCAAAATACAAATAGTAGTAGTGGAGATGCAGTAGCAGATGAAAGTAGTAGTATTCCTGAGTCTGAGAGAAAAGATTTAACTTCTATTAGTATAGATGAATATTTGGATTTATTAAAGGGAGAAGATGCTTCTGTTGTTTATGTGGGAAGACCTACTTGCTCTCATTGTCAAGTACAAAAACCAATTATGGAAAATATTGTTTATCAATATAATGTAAAGATAAATTATTTGAATACTGATGAATTAGATGATGATGGAATTGAAAAATTACAATCTTCTGATGATTATTTCTCTGATGGATGGGGTACTCCAACAACATTTATAGTTAAAGATGGAAAAATTCAAGATTATATTGAGGGAGAAAGCTCAAAAGAAAATGTTGTCGAGTTATTCAAAAAATATGATCTAATTAAAGAATAGTTAGGAGTTGTTTATGAAAGACAGTAGGCCGGATGTTTATGATTATGTGGCTAGATTTAAAAGTAAATATCCACTTACTATTGGGTGGAGATTTAGAAAGAATGCTTCTATAGTAGAAAAACATTTGAATGAAGATGAGTATGTTGTCTATGCTTTTATAGCACAAAAAAATAATAATCCTTTTAATATTTTTGGTAGTGCAGTAGTAGCTTTGACGAACGAAAGAATTTTGATAGGTAGAAAACGTGTGGTATTTGGATACTTTTTAGATTCGATTACTCCAGACTTATTTAATGATTTAAAGATATTGGGTGGTATAATTTGGGGTAAAGTAGTCATTGATACAGTTAAAGAGTTGGTTATATTGTCTGATATTTCAAATAATGCATTACCTGAAATTTACTCTAAGATATCTGATTATATGATGAAAATGAAACAAAAATATTATAGTGATAGGGAAACTCAATAATGAGTTTCTTTTGTATTAGAAAGTTTGCAGAATTATTTAATTATCTCTGCAAAGTTTTTCTTGCAAAATCAATACGGGGGGGGGGTATAATAAAAATAGGATAAATAATAGAAAG
>CANRBB010000075.1 GCA_947628745.1 uncultured Bacilli bacterium
AACATGTGAACGTTAAATTGTATAAAAATCATAATTACCTATTTATTTTAGGATGATTATGATTTTTTTGCATATTATGGTTGCTCTCTAAAAAAATTTTTCTTGCAATTTCAATACGGGGGGGGGGTATAATAGAAATGAGAGTAAATAATAGAAAATGCAAATATGAAAGACAAAACATTGTTAGCAACCAATGAAAAAATAGTTGCTTTTGTTGTTTTCATAGTGTGTAAAAGTGGAGGGATAATCTTATGCGAAAGAAAAGACTAAATAAAATAATGATAATAGTAGTATTATTTTTGTTTATGCTAATGGGAATAGGGTATTCATATTTATCTAAGACATTAGGAGTAAGTGGGAATGTCACAGTAAAGCCAGATTTAACTATATGTAAAGAAAATCGAGGTATCTCGGCGAATGGGAAATTATGTAAAAGGGCTGAGAAATTGCACACAGAAGTATGTAATCAATCGGATAATTCTCTTTTTTGTAGTGGCGCTGGACATAAGCAAGGTGAAAATATTGTTTATGGAAGTTGTGGTACTAGTGGAGAATTAAAATCAGGGGACGCCTTTGACTGTGATGTGGATGGTGATGGTGTCTATAATAGTGCAACTGAAAGATTTTATTATGTAAGCGATTACTATGATACAACAAGTAAATCCTTTAATGATGATTATGCAACTTTAATTTATTACAATAATGTAAAAGCTGGAGAGCCTGATAATAAGGCAACATTCGCTTATGACTCTAGTAATGAAAATTGGCATGGACCTGTAACGGGATATGTCGAGTTACCAAGTACGAGAGAGTGGACTAAAGTAACATTGTTACAAGATACTAGACAGTTGTTGAATGAAAAAGGAGAGGCAACTACTGGTAAGGGTTCTAATGTTTTAGGAACATTTACTTACACTGATAAGGCAGCTAGATTATTAACTGCTCAAGAGATAAATCAAGCTTGTGGAATAACTGTTGGTAGTTATAAATCTGGGGAAGTAGACACTTGTGAATATTTATTGGAGAATACAAAGTATTCTACTAGTAGTTTATCTTATGGCTGGTGGACAGAGTTCGCGCACTTTTCCAGTTCTGGCAACGCCTTTGGTGTGAGCGGTCGCTACCGCCGCGTGGGCTACGCTGATGTGAGCGAGTCGAGCGGCGACGGCTTTCGTCCTGCGATCGATGTAGCAAAAACTGATATTTTGTACTAAGTCGATTAACAATTTTACTTTTTTTTCTTATTAAATACTGATATAATATTCGTTAGAAGTAGTGGTGATTTGATGAAGAGAAATGAAGTAGATCGTAGTAAGTTAAGTCCTATGATGCAACAATATATGGAAATAAAAGATAATTATGAAGATACAATTATCTTTTTTAGACTAGGAGACTTTTATGAGATGTTTTTCGATGATGCTATAATTGCGAGTAGAGAGTTAGAACTTACATTAACAGGCAAACAAGCTGGTATTAAAGAAAAAGTGCCAATGTGTGGTGTACCTCATCATGCATATAGTAGTTATGTAGATCAATTAATAGAAAAAGGGTATAAGGTAGCAATTTGTGAGCAATTAGAAGATCCTAAGACAGTTAAAGGAATGGTAAAACGAGATGTTATTCAAGTAGTAACTAAAGGAACAAGATTAGATGATAGAGTGGATGCTAAAAGCAACAACTTTATAGCAACTATTTATGACTTTAACTATTGTTACTGCATTAGTTATACAGATATTTCCACGGGTGAATTTTATAGTACCATTGTAGATAAGGATGAACATAGTGTAATAAGAGAAGTTGTAAGAAATGGTTTTAAAGAAATAATTGTTAATGATATCATAGATAGAAACTTAGTAAATACATTAAGAACTAATTATAATATTTTGGTAACCATAACTAAAGAGAAAAATATTGGGGATATCTATTCATATATTTATAGTGATGTGAATGATGAGAGAATTATATGCTCTATAAAACATTTATTATCGTATATTATAGAGACTAAAAAAAGTGAATTATCACATTTACAAAAAGTAGAAGTAATAAATAGTACAGATCATCTACTATTTGATGGAAATACAAAACGTAATTTAGAATTAACAGAAACATTAAGAAATAGAGATAGAACATATAGTTTGTTATGGTTATTAGATAAGAATAAAACAGCTATGGGATCTAGATTTTTAAAATATAATATAGAAAATCCTTTGACTGTAAGAAAAGAGTTAGAAAGAAGATATGATTTAGTAGAAAAATTATCGACAGAGTTTATCTTAAGAGATGACTTAATGAGGGAATTAAGTGAAGTATATGACTTGGAAAGATTAGCAGGAAGAGTTAGTTATGGTAACTTAAACGCTAAAGATTTGTTGCAGCTTAAGAACTCCTTAAAACATCTACCTAATATTAAAGATATATTAAAGCAATTAAAATATGATAAAGAATTAGAAACATTAGATGAAGTATATACTCTATTAGAGACTGCTATTAATGAGGATGCACCGTTTACAGTACATGAGGGTAATTTAATAAAGACAGGGTATAATAAAGAACTAGATGAGTTAAGAAAAATAAGAAGTGGTTCTAAGGACTTTATTGCATCACTAGAACAAGAAGAAAAAAAGAGAACAGGTATTAAGAATTTAAAAGTAGGTTATAATAAAGTATTCGGCTATTATATAGAAATAAGTAAAGGAAATATTCCACTGATAAAAGATGAATTTGGTTGGAATAGGAAGCAAACATTAGCTAATTGTGAGAGATTTACAACTCCTTTACTTAAAGAAAAAGAAAACATAATATTAGGAGCAGAAGAAAAGATAGTTAATTTGGAATATAAATTATTTATGGATATTAGAGAGGTTGTAAAAAGATATATAAGTAATTTACAGACAATTTCTAAAATAATTAGTGAAATAGATATGTTACAAGCTTTTTCGATAGTTAGTGATCAAAATAAATTTGTAAGGCCTAAAATATTAGATGAGAAAAAAATAGAATTTATTGGATGTAGGCATCCCGTTGTAGAAAAAGTAATGCAAGATAAATATATAGCTAATGATATTATAATGAACAAGGATGTAAATATTTTACTTATTACGGGGCCTAATATGGCTGGGAAAAGCACTTATATGAGGCAGTGCGCTATTACAATTATTATGGCGCAAATAGGTTGTTTTGTACCTTGTAAAAGTTGTGAAATGCCAATATTTGATAAGATATTTACACGTATTGGAGCAAGTGATGATTTAGTAAGTGGTGAGTCTACTTTTATGGTGGAGATGAAAGAGGCTGAGTATGCTATTAGAGAGGCAACAGAAGATAGTTTGATTCTTTTTGATGAATTAGGTAGAGGAACAGCTACATACGATGGTATGGCATTAGCTCAGGCTATATTAGAATATATACATGATAAGATAAAAGCAAAGACAATGTTTTCAACACATTATCATGAATTAACTATTTTGGATAAAGACTTAAAGCATTTGAAAAATGTTCATGTATCAGCGGTAGAAGAAGATGGAAAAATAACATTTTTACATAAAGTCCAAAGTGGAGCCGTAGATAAAAGTTATGGAGTCCATGTAGCAAGTTTAGCGGGGCTTCCTGAAACGCTTATAAAACGAAGTAAAGATATTTTAAAAATGTATGAAAAACATGATAAAAATCAAATTAAAGTAATGCAGACAAGTCTTTTTGATCAAGGAATGTTTGAGCAAGTAGAAAAAAATGAAATTGAAGAAAGAATAAAAGCAATTAATCCATTAGAAATGACACCAATGGATGCGATTAACTTTTTATATGAAATAAAGAAAGAGATAAAAAAATAAAGTAAATTCAGGGAGATAAATATGAATGATAATAACGAAAGTGTACAGATTAAACTAAAAGAATTGATGCA
Organism: uncultured Bacilli bacterium; assembly: GCA_947628745.1. Classification (GTDB taxonomy): domain Bacteria; phylum Bacillota_I; class Bacilli_A; order RF39; family UBA660; genus CAG-417. The sequence goes on from CANRBB010000075.1 coordinate 3,902, forward strand.
AAATAAATATTTTGAGGAGGCTTTAGGTGTTGTTTTAGAAAAAACAATGAGTGATAATTATATTATTAAAGCAAGTAATGATTTAGAAGCGAAAGTAATAGAAATAGTTCCCAAAAAAAGTGATTTGAGAGATTCTAATTATAGGAAAATTATGCTTAAAGAGGCAGGAAATACTTTGGAGTATGGTCTAGAAGAAATTCTAACTTTAAAGCAGAAATCTTTCCATACTAATTTAACAATTATGACTCAAACTTTAGCTAATATAGAGAAAAATGCTAAATATCAAAATAGGCTAATACCTTATAAAGTGCAAACCAGGATGTTGGTAAATAATAAAAATAGATTTTTAGATGATAAAATTTTTATGAACAATAAATTTGGTTATATGGAACAAATAGTTAAAGATAGGAATAGTATTATTTCTGATATTATTATGCAAATTAGTTTAGATAAGAATAATTTATGTGCTGAAAGGGATGCTTTGTTATGTTATAAGATAATTAAACAAAGCAATGATATGTCTATTTCAAATTATGATATGATGATTAAGGTTAAAGCTTCCACTGAGTTTGATGATATATTATCTATGTTTGTTGAAAATTTATTGGTGGATGAGGTAATATGTGATAATAAATTTAATAAGGAAGATATTAATCAGTTAGAGTTATTTAATTTTAAATGTTTGAAGAAGAAATAATTTTGTTTTAGTGGTTTAAAGTAGCCATAGATTATGGAATGTGCTTATTTGTGATTTTAAAATAAATAAAAGTCGTGGATGACTTTTTTTTGTCTATATGATAAA
>CANRBB010000076.1 GCA_947628745.1 uncultured Bacilli bacterium
ATAATAGTAGTGTTATTTTTGTTTATGATAATGGGAATAGGTTACTCATATCTATCTAAGACACTAGGAGTAAGTGGCAATGTCACAGTAAAGAATGGTGCAACTATATGTAAAGATAATCTGGGTATATCGGCTGAGGGTAAGCTATGTAAAAGGGCTGAGAAATTGCATACAGAAGTATGTAATCAATCCAATAGTTCTTCGTATTGTAGAGCAGCTGGACATAAGCAAGGTGAAAATATTGCATATGGAAACTGTGGTACTAGTGGTGAATTAAAATCAGGTGATGCTTTTGACTGTGATGTGAATGGTGATGGAATCTATGATAGTAATACAGAAAGATTCTACTATGTAAGTGATTACTACGATACAGCCAAACAATCATTTAATAGTGATTATGCCACTTTAATCTACTACAATAATGTTAAAGGGGGTGAGCCTAATAATACAGCAACGTTTGCGTATGATGCCAGTAATTCTAATTGGCACGGACCCCAGACAGGTTATGTAGAGTTACCAAGTACGAGTCAGTGGAGCAAAGTAACATTGTTAAATGAAACAAGACAATTACTAAATGAAAAAGGAGGAACAACAACTAGTGGAGGTACCTTAGGAACGTTTACTTATACTGATAAAGCTGCTAGATTATTAACTGCTCAAGAGATAAATCAAGCTTGTGGAATAACGGTAGGTAGTTATAAAACAGGAGAACTAGAAACATGTGAATATTTACTAGAAAATACAAAATATTCTACTAGTAGTTTAAAATATGGATACTGGACAGAGTCCGCGTATGCGGCTACTTCTGACAGCGTCTGGCACGTGGACGGCAACAACCGTGGCGTGGACGATGACAATGCGAGCCGTACGGGCGACGACGGCTTTCGGCCCGCAATCGACGTCTTGAAGTCTAATATCTTATATTAAAAATATAATGCTTTCTTGACAGTATTTTTTTGCTGTGGTATCTTTTTATTGTAGATTTAAGATAGGTGATTGATATGAAAAAAATAGCTCAAATAGTGTTTGTGTTTTTTTTAATAGCGTTATTATATCAACTCGTAGTTACTTTCTTTATAAAAAAATATCATTATAGTTATAAGTATACTGCTAGTAGGGAAGAATATTTGATTGATGAATCATATCAAAAAATAGGTAAAGAAGATATTTATAATATTATAATAACCGATAAGAATAAGAAAAAGTATTTATTTGATTTAAACTTAAATTTAAAAAAGCAAAAAGGTATATTAGAAGATTTAATTGTTTATGAAAAAGATAATATGAAGTGCCTATTTCCTGTATTTAAAGCTAATAACTATTTAAATTTTGTATGTAGTGATAAAGATAGAGTATATAGTTATGATTATTTAAAACAGAATAATAATAAAAATGCTTTAGACTTTGTTAAAATATTAGAAAAAAAAGGATATACGATTAATGCATGGAAGGAAAATGATACCTTTAAAGAAATGGTAGGTAATAATACTAAAATCTTATATAATACTAATTTTATAGAAAATTATAATGTTATTGTATGGAAATATAATGGTGTATATTCAATAAATAAAAATAAACAATCAATAAATGATTTTTTATTAGGAGATGTATATGATACCAAGTTTTTAGAGACTAGTAATGATAAGTTATATGTTATGCATACTTTAGATGGTGGTAGTTACTTTGATAAAATATATATGGTAAATTTAAATGATGGTAAGACTAAATTCTTAGATGTATTAGATTCTAATATTTCTAGTAATAGTTATTTTAATGGTATATATAAGAAAAAAGTATACTTTATGGACTGTAATAGTAGTAATCAATATAGTATTGATGAAAAGAAAGAAAAAGTGGAAATAACTAGTAAAGGTAATTCTATAAAATATTTTGATGGAACAAAATTGATTGATAAAAAAATAGATAATATTATGAACAGTAATATATTATTTAATAAAAATGTTGTTAGTAAAAAAATTACAGAGAAATATAAAACAACGGATATTAAAAAGGGTTATAATACTTATTATTTTAAAACTAATGATGGTAATTTATATATGGCTAATGAAAATGATTTAGATCATGTAGTGCTTTTATTTAATGATAGTAATTTAAAAAACTGGGTTGTTGTTAATGATACGATTTTTGGAGTTAGTAAAGATAGTTTGTATGCATATGATTTTAGATATGGTTTAAGACCTATAATTAAATATAATGAATTTAATTATCATAGTGATAATATGTTTGGTGTTATAAAGATATAATTAATTAAATCCCTTATGCATATCTTTTAGTAGGAGGGATTTTTTGTGTATGATTATTATGTAGTGCAAAGAGGGGATAAAGTTTTTATGGGGAATTTTGAATAACTATTTGTTAGAATAGGAACCAAAGAGGTGTTTACAATATTTTACAGTAGTTTTTGTTAATTACTTTACTTTCTGTAATAGCCATGTTACAATCGCATTAAGGTGGAGGTGTTGTATGGATTCGAAAGATTCAAGATATGCATATGTACAATTTATTGATGGAATCAATGAAGTAGATAGAACTGTAAATGGTGAATTAGTTCAATTTAACTATCCTATTTACGAAGGTGAAACTAATCTTGTGGGTGTTGAAGAATATAACTTTTTGCAAGAAAATTTTCCAGAACGCATTAAAGGAAGTGTTGTAAAACAAGATAATTTAATGAATGTAGTAAATCTTCTTTATGATCGCTTAAAAGATGATATTTCTTCTTTACCAGAAGTAGATGATGAGTTAAAATATAAACTTGATATTTTAAAGTCATTTGAGCAAGATGGTGTATTAAAACCTCTTGGAGTAGATGATGTAGATGATTTAGCCAATAAATATTTTCTTGTACAATATGATGTTAGAAAAGCACAAAGACAAAACGTAATGGCAGAAAATCATCATAAATAAAACATTCTATAATTATTTTGAATGTTTTTTTATATGATTATTTTTCAATATAGTAAAATACTACATAAAAGAAGTATCAGGGGATACTCTTGAGACTATTGCAGATAAGTTTAATACAACTACTTATCAGTTAAGAATAATAAATAATTTTAATAAAAATACGTTTTTAAAACCAGGGGAGGTTATATTTGTACCAATTAATTATCAGGATATGAATAACAATCAGGATACAAATGATATGGTGGAACAAAGTAATAATTTATTTTCAAAATACGTAATAAAAAGAGGAGATAATTTATATAATATTGCTCAAAGATATAATATTAGTGTAAATGATTTAGCATTATTGAATGGAATAAATAGTAATACTTTATTACAAGTAGGGCAAGTATTGATGGTACCGAAACCATATATTCATGTTTTTCTAACTAAGCCAGGTGATAGTATTCAAAGTGTACTAAGAGAAAGGAATATTAATACTAGTAATCTATTAAATTATAATAACAATATATATTTATTACCTAATCAGTTGTTAGTATATAGGGATAATAGATAAGAAAGGTTTATTTATATGAATTTGATAGATTATAATTTTAATAAGTTAGTAAATGATATAAAGAGTTTAAGTAGAAATGAACTATATTATATAATTAGAAAGAATTTTGATAAAATTCCTGATGAAACTAAGATGAGTTGTTCTAACTTTTTTAATAATTTTTTATATTGGGGTAGACTAGATGTTGAGAGAAATGATTATGAAGAAATAGAAAAGAAAGTGGATGTGTTATATGAACATATTGCTGACTTTGTATGGCTATATAATCATTTAGAAGATTATAGATCTAAGAAAACATTATTTGCTGTATTAAATAATTGGTATCAATATGATTTTATAACTAGTTTAGAAGCACGAGAAAATATGTATGATGATTACTTTGATTTAGATTTAGTTAAGTGTGATAATAATGAAGTTATTGTAGATTTAGGAGCTTATGTAGGAGATACTGTTCTTTCATATATAAAAAATTATGGTAAAGATTGTTATAAAAAGATATATTGTTACGAAATAACTAAAGATACTTTTGAAATATTAAAAAATAATTTAAAAGAATATGATAATGTTGAATTTAGATTAAAGGGAGTAGGTAATAAAACTTGTAGAATGAGAGTAGTTGATAATGTAGAAAGTACATCAGCTAATATTTTAGTAAATGATGAAAATGGTGAAGTGGAAGTAGTTACCTTGGATCAAGATATAAAGGATAAAATAACTATGATAAAATCTGATATTGAAGGAATGGAACAAGAGGCTTTAGAGGGAGCTAAAAACCATATTATAAATGATCATCCTAAGCTTTTGATATCAGTATATCATGGTAATGACGATTTATGGAAAATACCTAAAATGATTTATGAAATGAGTCCAGACTATAAGTTTTATTTGAGACATCATGGCTCTAATATATATCCAACAGAAATAACTCTAATAGCTATATAGAAAAACTTTAAATTTAATATTTTTTTTAAAAAACTAGAATATTATTTGAAAGAGTTTTAGATAATAAGTGTAATGGTTAATTACAGAAATATTACATTTATAAATAAAGAGGATATACTAATTTTAATATTATAATTGTAAAAATTGAACTTTATTTTACAAATATGTTTATCTGTAAGTTACAGAACTAAAAATGCATGGTA
>CANRBB010000077.1 GCA_947628745.1 uncultured Bacilli bacterium
CATAGCTATTACAGCTTTACAATCAATTTATAAAAAATAATTACAATATTATTGATATATCACCACATTATGTATTACACTCAAACAAAGGAGAAAAAAAGATGTGTACTATTAGTTTCAATATAGGATTTTCAGTTTTAGTTTTGGGAGCATATGTAACAGAGTCTTTTCCCCTGCTTATATTATTAAGTTCAATTATGATAGAAGCTCCTATATTTTATTTAATATCATTATGGAAAGTATTCAAAAAAGCAGGAAAAAAAGGTTGGGAAGCAATTGTTCCATTCTACAACGATTGGGTATTAGTTAAAATTTCTGGTCTTAATTGGTGGTACTTTTTACTTATGATATCAAATATCATCCAAACATTAACAAGCCTCTATTTTACCAAGGGATTTTATTTCAGTACAGGATTATTAGGTAAAGTATCAGTTATTTTGCATTATCTTCCCAATATAATTGCAACATTCTTCTGTAGTTTCAATCTTGCTAAGAAGTTTCACAAAGATATTGGTTACGCAATATTATTAGCTTTATTTCCTTTTGTTGTGATGCCAATTTTGGGCTTCCCAAGTAGTTGCCAATATGATAGCAGTGTTCCTGTTTCACCAAATGGTCCTATTAAAAAGGGCCTAAAGCAAGTAAACGCAAATAATCAAGCAGTAACATCAAATCAAACAGATAGTAAGTTTTGTACGAACTGTGGTACTAAAGTATCAAACTCAGAAAAATTTTGTGCAAACTGTGGTAAAAAGCTAAACTCAGAACTTAAACACTTTTAAAATCTAAAAATCTCACAAGTAATTATAAATAAAGACTTAGGAAGTTTTTAAGCTTCAAAAAGTGTTTACGTTGAGCATATCATATAATGCTGATTAAGAAATGCAACTTTACACAGCAATTAACTAAATGTTTCTGAACGTCTTGCCAAAGCAAAGGCTTATAGTCCAATAACACAAGGTTTATTAAAACCTGTCAATGACCTATCAAGAGGGTCAACTGTTAACGACATTGCTGGTTCCATAGCTATTACAGCTTTACAATCAATTTATAAAAAATAATTATAATATTATTGATATATCACCACATTATGTATTACACTCAAACAAAGGAGAAAAAAAGATGTATAAAATTATTAGTCGCACTATGTCGATTGTTGCTTTAGGGTTAGTAAGCTATTTGAATTCTATCTTCGTGACAATAGTAATGGTTTTCATTATGCTAGAAATTGCTGTATTTTATTTAATATCATTATGGAGAGTATTCAAAAAAGCAGGAAAAAACGGTTGGGAAGCATTTGTTCCATTCTACAACAATTGGGTATTAGTTAAAATTTCTGGTCTTAATTGGTGGTACTTTTTGCTTAACATCATAACATCAAAAATATTCATGTTAATTGAGATTGGAGCATTAGATATCATTGGAGCATTATATAGCATTGGAGCATTACATACATTAGGTATTTTGTGTTATTTTACCAATATAGTTACAGCATTCTTCTGTAGTTTCAATCTCGCTAAGAAGTTTCACAAAAATATTGGTTACGCAATATTATTGACTTTATTTCCTTTTGTTATGATGCCAATTTTGGGCTTCTCAAGTAGTTGCCAATATGATAGCAGTGTTCCTGTTTCACCAAATGGTCCTATTAAAAAGGGTCTAAATCAAGTAAACGCAAATAATCAAGCAGTAACATCAAATCAAACAGATAGTAAGTTTTGTACTAACTGTGGTACTAAAGTATCAAACTCAGAAAAATTTTGTGCAAACTGTGGTAAAAAGCTAAACTCAGAACTTAAACACTTTTAAAATCTAAAAATCTGACAAGTAATTATAAATAAAGACTTAGGAAGTTTTTAAGCTTCAAAAGTGTTTACGTTGAGAGCATATCATATAATGCCGATTAAGAAATGCAACTTGACACAGCAATTAACTAAATGTTTCTGAACGTCTTGCCAAAGTAAAGGCTTATAGTCCAATAACACAAGGCTTATTAAAACCTGTCAATGACCTATCGAAGGGTCAACTGTTAACGACATTGTTGGTTCCATAGCTATTACAGCTTTACAATCAATTTATAAAAAATAATTACAATATTATTGATATATCACCACATTATGTATTATACTTAAACAAAGGAGGAAAAAAGATGTATAGTAGTAGTTACAATAGTGGACTTGATGCTTTAGGAAGCATAGCAGGAGGTTTAGTTGCCGTAATTATAGTATTTGGTTTAATTATGCTAGCCGTTGTTGTATTTTATTTGATATCACTATGGAAAGTATTCAAAAAAGCAGGAAAAAACGGTTGGGAAGCAATTGTTCCATTCTATAACAGTTGGGTATTAGTTGAAATTTCTGGCCTTAATTGGTGGTACTTTTTACTTATGATATCAAGCACCATCGCAGCATTACTTGGCATTGAAACATTAGGTGTTTTGTGTTATCTTGCCAATATAGTTGCAACATTCTTCTGTAGTTTCAATCTTGCTAAGAAGTTTCACAAAGATATTGGTTACGCAATATTATTAACTTTATTCCCATTTGTTATGATGCCAATTTTGGGATTCTCAAATAGTTGCCAATATGATAGCAGTGTTCCTGTTTCACCAAATGGTCCTATTGAAAATGGTCCAAATCAAGTAAACGCAAATAATCAAGCAGCATCAAATCAAACAGGTAATAAATTTTGTACTAGCTGTGGTACTAAAGTATCAAGCTCAGAAAAATTTTGTACAAACTGCGGTAAAAAACTAGACTAAAAAGAACTCACTCAGTGAGTCTTTTTATTTATTATTACCATTCTTTAACTTTTCTTGATAATATTCAAATAATTCTTTAAAACGATTATAATGTACTATTTCTCTTTGTCTTAGCCATAATAGTGGCCCTAAAACATCAGGATCTTTAGTCAAATCAATCAGATTTTCATATACTGCTCTCGCTTTTTGTTCTGCTGCCATATCTTCAGATATATCTGCTAATGGATCACCAGTCGCCGCAAAATAAGCTACTGTAAAAGGTACACCATTGGCATCAGTAGGATAAAGTGCTTTATTATGTTCAGCATAATGAGCTCCAAGTCCAGCTTCCTCTAATTCTTCAATAGTAGCATCTTTAGTTAACTGATAAATCATGGTAGAAATCATTTCTATATGAGCTAGTTCCTCTGTACCAATATCTGTTAAAACTGCTTTACCTTTATTATCAGGCATTGTATAACGCTGGTTCAAGTATCTAAGTGCAGCAGCTAATTCACTATTAGAACCACCATACTGTGTCACTAAATACTTAGCCATTCTTAAATCTTTTTTCTTAATATTAACTGGATATTGCAATCTTTTTTCATATGCCCACATTATAGATTTCCCCCTTCCCGAGGCCATGTCATTTCTTCCCATAGAAAAGGAGAATTGACTAGTACATCACTGCTTATGCTTATTGGTCCATAACTATTCTCATATTGACTTCTAAGACTATCAGCTTTTCTACGATAATCATTAAATAAAGCCAACATTGAATCATTATTTGGATGTAAATCTAGATACAGATTCAACTCATGAGCAGCAAATGCATTCCTTGCATAATCTAAATATAATCTATCTTGTTCATTATTAGCTACTAATTTTATAGGTTTATAGTTTTTATATTGTTCATAAAGATTAGCGAATAAATTACCCTTTGTAAAAGCCTCTTCTGGAGTATAAAGTTTTTGTGTTTCCATCATACCTTGATTAGGCATTTGCATATTCATATTAGGAAAGAAATTATTCATATCATCGAATATATCTATACTATCGTTTCTATCCATTTGATAATTTCCTCTCAAAAAATTATAGTTATTCATACTTCCTCCTTCAAAATAACCTATTCTATGTTATAAAATAAGTATAGGTATTCATCCAAAAAAATAAATATTTGTAATATTTTTATATTGTTGACAGTATAATAATAATGTAACAGTAAAAAAATTAGCACTCTAGCTTGACAAGTGCCAATTTAAGTGCTATAACAGTATATGAAAGGAAGATGATATTTTATGTTAATACCAAAATTATATTTTGATGATTCAATCAGTAATTTTTTAGAAGGAGACCATAATAGCATGAAGTGTGATATTTATGAAAAAGATAATAACTACTTCGTAGAAATGGACTTACCTGGTTTCAAAAAAGATGAAATAAAAATCGAATGTGACAAAGGTAATTTAATAATTACCGCATCTAAAGAAGAATCAGAAGATGATTCTAATAATGATAAAAACTACATTCGTCGTGAAAGAGTATACAACAAATATTCACGTAGCTTTTACTTAGGTGATATTGCTGAAGATGAAGTAAGTGCTAAATTTGACAATGGTACACTTACAGTAACAATCCCTAAGAAACAAGAAGCAGATACAAAAAAATATATAAATATAGACTAATAGAGGAGTTACCTCTATTTTTTTTATTAAAATTTCTAAAAAAATGACAAAATAAATTTTGTCATTCGTCCCTTTAAAAAGGGACCTTTTCTTTTTACATTTATTGTTTTAAA
>CANRBB010000078.1 GCA_947628745.1 uncultured Bacilli bacterium
ACCAATTCGGTATTAGGCGAATTGGTCGCTAGTATCACACTAGCCAACCCCTTTTTATTCTTTTTTTGAGACTGCCCTCAGGGGGTGCAGTCTCTTTTTTATTATATATGTAATATAAAACTTAACATATTTATAAATATATATTAAACCTGATTCAAAGCCAAACTTTGGAAATATTTTTCCAAAACAACAAAAATTCGACAAGTTTTGGAAATCACTATTTTTGGTATCTTTATCAATATGAAATATTTACTAGTACGACGAAGAAAATGATGATAAGGTTAATATTAATATAACTACACAGTACAATAATGAATATAGAACTTAAGAGAAATTTTTCTTTTGCAAAGTAAAAGAAGAACTGAACAGAAATTATTCCTCTCCACTCAGCCCTTCTTCTTTATACTATTATAGCGTTATCTATATATTAGGTATCTTAAAACTTACTATGTGTAAAATATTTTACCTCACCATTATCATTTACTAAAAAAATATTAGTTTTTTATTATTCTAATATTTTTTCTTTTTCTTCTATACTATCTATACTAAGTTTTTCATAGAATTTATATCTTTCTATAGCTTCATGTTTATTATCTTCTAATATTTCTTTATATTCTTTTGTAATATTTTTTAAATTTCTATATCTATTTTCTCCACTTAAAAACTCTATATACTTTGAAAAATCTGCTTTTGAATCTAATTTGAATTTTTTAGTTGTGGGGTTATAGTGAAATATTGGGAAATATCCTACTTTAGTTGCTTCTTTTTCTTCTTCTATACTATTACTCATGCCCTTTAATATACCTTGTGCAATACATGGTGCATATGCAATTATTAGTGACGGTCCATCGTATTCTTCTGCTTCTTTTAAAACTTTTATAGCTTGTACTGGATTTGCTCCTAACGAGATAGAGCCTACGTATACATGTGGATAAGCTAAAGCCATTTTTGCTAAATCTTTTTTTGCTTGTCTTTTTCCATTAGCTGCGAATTTAGCCACTGCACCTTTTCTTGTAGATTTAGACGCTTGACCTCCTGTATTGGAATATACTTCTGTATCTAAAACTAGCATATTGATATTATCATGATTAGATAAAACATGATCTACTCCGTTATATCCAATATCATATGCCCAACCATCTCCACCTATTAACCATATTGATCTTGGCTTTATATAACTTTTTAATGCTTTTAATTCTTCTATTTTAGTATTATCTATTATATTGTATAAAGCTTGAGCAGTTTCATCATTTATTTCTTCTACATAATCTTTATAGATTTTTTCTTCACTTTTCTTTATTTTATCTGAGTTACTATTTATAAGAGTTATTATTTTGTTTTTCATGATATTATCTGCCATCTTCATTCCATACCCAAATTCAGCATTATCTTCAAATAATGAGTTAGCCCAAGGTACACTATAAGCACTAGCAGGACTACTTGCTGCATATATTGAGGAACAACCTGTAGCATTTGCTATCATAAGTTTATCTCCAAATAATTGTGTTAATAGTTTTAAATATGGTGTTTCACCACATCCTGCACAAGCTCCTGAAAATTCAAACTTAGGTGTTCTAAATTGACTTCCTTTTATAGTATCAACTGGTACCACTTTTTTTTCAGTCACTTCATTAAACAAATAATTTGCTTCTATACATTCTTCTTTAGTTATTTTATCTTTATCCACCATTTCTAATGCTTTTTTACCTTTTTTACCTGGACAAATATTACTACATAATGAACAACCCGTACAATCAGGATAACTAATACCTATTGTATATTTTAATTCTTCATCTTCTATATTAGCCTCAAATAATTTATTTTTAATTGATTCAGGTGCATCTAATACTTCATTATTATTAAGTAAGAATTGTCTTACAACAGCATGAGGACATACTAAAGAACACAACCCACAATTTATACAATTATCTGCTATATATTTAGGACAATTATCTGAAATATTTCTTTTTTCTCTTTTACTTAAACCTGGCTCTAATACACCATCAACATAATTTAAGAATTTACTGACTGCCAAATTACTTCCCTGCATCTTTTCTATAACTTCAAATATATCATTGTTATCTTCTTTTTCAGGTATATAAGTAACATCTGGTATTCTTACTTGTTCTACTTTATCTATACAATCTTCTACTGCTTTTATATTAGCTTTAACTACATTTTCACCTTTACTCTTAAATCTTAATACAATATTATCTTTTATCTGTTTCAATGCAAAATTAAAGTCTATTATTCTACCTAATTTAAATATTAATGCTTCCATTATAGTACTAATTTTTCCATCTATTTTATTATCACTAGCTATTTTAGAAGCATCTACTATATAAAATTTAATATTTCTCTTTTTAAGTATATTCTTATCATAATTACTCATATATTTTAGTATTTCATTCTTATCTTTTTTAGTATTTAACAAGAATATACCATTATCATCTATACTATCTAAAATATGTAATTTTTCCAAATAACTTTCTTTTGTACATACTATTAGACTTGCTTTTTCTACATAATATGTTGACTTTATTGGACTTTTTCCAAATCTTAGATTTGATATTGTTACTCCTCCACTTTTTTTTGAGTCGTATTTGAAATACCCTTGTACATATGCTTTAGTATATGTTCCTATAATTTTCATTAAGTCTTTACTAGCACTTACCATTCCATCTGAACCGTATCCATATACTAGAAAGCCTGTATTAGTATTTGGTAATCTGAATTTTTCATCGTATTTTATACTTAGATTTGTAACATCATCTACTATTCCTACTGTAAAATTAGTATGACACTCTTTAGAATCTAAGAATTCATATATTCCTTTTATCATAGCTGGTGTTGTATTTTTACTTGAAAGTCCGTATCTTCCACCAAAAACTTTTATTTTATCATTTACTTCTTTTACCGTTTTTAAAACATCTAGGTAAAGTGGTTCTCCACTAGCTCCTGCTTCTTTAGTTCTATCTAAAACCGCTATTTTTTTTACTGTTTTGGGTAATGCTTTTAGAAAATATTTTGCTGAGAAAGGTCTATACAAATGTACTTCTAATAAACCAACTGCATGTCCTTTTTTTGTTAAGTAGTCTATTGTTTCTTTTATTGTTTCGCAAACAGAACCCATTGCTACTATTATTTTAGTGGCATTTACACTTCCATAGTAATTGAAAGGCTTATAATTTTGTCCTGTTATTTTATTGATTTCATTCATATATGTTGCTACTATATCTGGTAATTTATTATAGTATTCATTTCTTGCTTCTGTTACTTGAAAATATATGTCTTCATTTTGGGAGGTGCCTCTTGTAAATGGTTTTTCAGGATTCATGGCTTTATTTCTAAAATCATCTAAAGCTTTCACATCTATTAGTTGTTTTATTTTTTCCATATCCAAAACATCAATTTTTTGCATTTCATGACTTGTCCTAAAACCATCGCTAAAATTTAAAAATGGTACTTTTCCCTTTATTGTGGATAAATAGCTTACAGCTGTTAAATCCATACACTGTTGAACTGAACTTAAAGCCATAATGGCAAAACCAGTTTGCCGTACAGCATATATATCTTGGTGATCTCCAAATATAGATAGGGCATGTGTCGATAAACTTCTTGCCGCAACATTAATTACACAAGGAAAAAGTTGTCCTGCTATTTTATACATATTTGGTATCATTAAAAGTAGTCCCTGACTGGCAGTATAAGTTGATGATAAAGCTCCAGCTTGTAATGCACCGTGTACTAAACCTATGGCGCCCGCTTCACTTTCCATTTCTACTACTTTAACAGGTACTCCAAAGAAATTTTCTTTACCCTCATCTGCCCATTTATCTATAAGCTCTGCCATAGTAGATGCTGGAGTTATAGGATAAATTCCTGCTACTTCTGTAAATAAATAAGATACATAACTACAAGCTTCATTACCATCCATTATCTTCATCATTGGTTTAATTCCTCCTTGTCAATATCAAATAGTCTATACATTTAGTATTGTATCAAAAATATCACAAAAAGTCTTTACCTTTCGAAGATAAAAACATTAAAAACTTATATTATCTTTAGCAACATCAATTACTGGGCGAAAGCCGCGGTCGCTCGAAATGCCCGCATAGCCGTTACCCACGTTACGGACGTAACCGCTCACAAGCCAGACGCGGTCAGAATGGGAAGATAGCGCGGACTCTATCCAATATCCATATGTAAAACTACTAGTAGAATATTTTGTATTTTCTAGTAAATATTCACATGTATCTAATTCTCCATATTTGCCACTACTCACCGTTATTCCACAAGCTT
>CANRBB010000079.1 GCA_947628745.1 uncultured Bacilli bacterium
TTTTCATTAATTATTTGTTTTATTTTTATTAATTTAATATTTGATTATTGATTGTTTTTCATTAATTATTGATTTAGTTCATCTTACCAAGACCGTATACAATGTTTATACAATTAAGATTATCATGTATAGGTTAATATACGTTTCATTCTTATTAAGCTTATGATACTCGCTTTGCTTAGATTTTAGCCAATTATGATATTTTCTTAAGTGCGTTATGATATTGTTTAACTATATTATTGATTATATCATATTTTAAATGGAGTAGACTATAAAATATGTTTGTTTTTCTGTACCTTAGGCATTTTACTATGTAAATCTGGCTAGCTGGAAAATGAATAAAAGACCCGTAATTGATATGGCATATGGTTATAGGCCTTTCTTTCATATTTTAACTGTGATGATTATCGGTATCGATATGGTAGTAATGAAGTGATGTATTTATGATTTTATATCATATAACGTTTACTAGTATATTGTTATCATTATTATTTATCAATGTACATGGCATAATATTCCTCGAAACTTAAATCATTTTCATATATTATTTGAGCAGCTTTTTTACCAACATATCTAAAGTGCCATGCTTCATGAGATATTTCTGTCATTTCCTCTTTACTCTTTTTAAAACGATAGCAAAATCCGTATTTATAACTATTATTTACCATCCATGTATACTCTTTTGATTGTTGAAAAACATTACTGTTACCACTTGCAAAATCGAAACCATAACCCGTCTGATGTTCTGAATATCCGGGCTTTGTAACATAATTATTGACATAATTTTGACCATACAGTTCTAGGTATGTATCATATACTTCTTGCTGTTCTTGATAAGATCTATACCCCGAATTGATAAGAAGATTTAATTTGTCCTTTTGGGCTGCTTCAATCATCTTAACGGCAGCATCTACGGCCTCTTTTGTTCCTTTTACACTACCATCTCCTGCAATAGTATATTTTAGTGGTACTTTCGTTAAATTGTCTGGAATGTAACTTTCTCCTAAGTAATAGTGTTTATTTACTAGCACATTCTTTGTTTTATCTGTCACTTGTATAGGATCTTTATATGCTTCTTTATCAAGATTTAAATTTACTTTTAGTATTGTTGTTTCTTCGTCGTCTCCTGTTTCATTTAAATATTTTTCATACCGTTCATAATTTTCTAATTTGGCATAGTCGTAGGAAAAGAATTCTTCTAAATATTTGATTTTTTCTTTTTTAGCTAGTTCTGCGACGCTTTTGTCATTTCCATGGGCTAAGATGATAGAAATATCTCTGGCACTGTATTTTTTCTTGATTAATTTATTTATATTTTGAATTATGTTTTTTTGTTCTTGATATTTTATTTGTTTGTAATAGTCTAAATTGTTCTCATCGTAATATTGGCTTTCAAAGGCTTTGTTCAAGGTTTTGTTGTTAGGGTTTTCTAATGCATAATCTTTTTTTAATTCTTTTAATATTCTTGTAATTGCTTTGGGGGTGTAGCCTGCTTTTTTTAGTTCATTTTTGCAATGGAGATAGTAGCCGAAGGCAGTTACTAAGATTAAAATTATGACTATAAAGATGGTCCCTAATTTTTTGGCAAAGGGCGTTGGTTTCAATTTTTTCTTTTGCATATTACTTCTCCTTATATATTAACACTTTTGCATGTCCTATTTTCTATTTTGCTCATTTTTCTTAATTGACTTGGATAAAGTCATCTAGCTTTAATTCGTTAATATTTTGTGTTTCAAAGATATTATTATAAATTTCCGTAGTTAATACTTCATTATATTTGTTGGCATTAAATTTTAATTTTTGACCTATTTTAAAATTCTGTGGATTTTCAGTAAAATATGAATAATATTCTGTGTTATTAGGGTTGTTGATATCTACTGGGGTGTCGATATTTCTCATGATAATCTTTCTTCCATGGGCTAAAATTAATATGTCTTCAATAATGGCAGTTATAATTTTTTGTTTTTGTGGTGTACTTAGGGAGATTATAGTACCAATAGTAATTAAAGCTAATACTCCCACACAGGCTATGGCAATTATTAATATTATTGTTGTTTTTCTAGAGTAAACTTCTTGTGGATTTTTGGCATTGTATTTTATTTGTATTATTTGATCTGGTTCACTGGAATATAGGCTTGGGTAATCATAGTAATATTCTTTGTTGTCAACTTTGTAGATATAGCGTGCCTTGTAATATGGTTTGCCTGCCTTATAAACTTTTTCTTGATTAAATAAGTCAGCTCCAATAATGGTATAACTATTATATTTGTTGATATCTTCTGAAATTAGGTAAGCTAAGCCACCTATTATGATAATCTCAATTATTAAAAAAATAACATAGGGAGTCCTTTTCTTTTTGGCTTTTGGTTTTAGAGCATCATCATTAGTAGTGCTTTTTTTTACTGTATCGGAATTATTAGATGGTTGAGTCAATGTTTCATTGTTGCGTGCCATAGTTTGTTGGAGCTTATTACTTTGTTGCATAGGTGTATTGGTAATTTTTTCTTCATTTGAAATTGTTTGATTACTTTTATTGTCCATATGCTAGTCTCCTTTATTATCTTTTAGTTATATTATATCAAATATTTTAAGGTTTTATAGTTTTTTTTACAATTTTGTTAAATTGAGTTGGTTTTTATTTGTTGATATTTGTGTTGAGCTTTGTTAACTAATTTTAAAGGCTAGAGTAAAAATACTGCAATGGAAGGTAATCTTTCTGGTAATTTATGGAAATTTTAGAAATGCTTTCCATGTGGCTTTTTTTGCTGATAAGTTATATTATTAGGGCATCTTTGTATCAAAGAGAAAGAATTCCCTGGTTTATGTGGAATTCTTTATTATTTTAAAATACTAATTACAATATATTTATGCAATTGCATTAACTAATATATAATATTTGACCTACTTGTAAAGTATTACTTGTTAGATTATTTATTCTTTTTAATTCATCAACTGTGGTATTAAATTGATTAGCAATAGTCCATAGACTGTCTCCTTTTTGGACTGTATATGTTGATGATTGTTGATTTGGTATTATAAGTTTGTCGCCAATTTGTAAAGTGTTATTAGTAAGATTGTTTGCTTTCTTTAACTCATCGACGGTGATATTATAGCGCTGAGCGATTAACCATAAACTGTCTCCTCTTTGAACTGTATATATTGTTTTGCTATCATTAGGGGTAGAATTATTGTCAAGGGTTGGTATATATAGTTGATCACCTATATTTAGAACATTACTGGTTAGGTTATTTAGGTCTTTTATAGCTTGAATTGTGGTATTAAATTGTTGAGCTATGGACCATAAACTATCGCCTTTTTTTACTGTATATGTTTGTTTGCTTGGTAATTCATTGGGAATTTTTGGTAATTTTAAAATTTGACCTATTTGTAGTGTATTACTGCTGAGATTATTTATCATTTTTAATTCGTCTACCGTGGTGTTAAATTTGTTAGCTATAGACCATAGGCTATCTCCTCTTTGAACTATATACGTTGTCATATCTGAAGACTCATTTGTGGATTCTGGTAATTTCAATATTTGTCCAATTTGTAAGGTATTGTTGCTAAGGTTATTTATTCTTTTTAATTCGTCTACTGTAGTATTAAATTTGTTAGCTATGGACCATAAACTATCACCTGATACATTTTTTATGTAGTATTTTTGGATTATTATTAACGATATCAATAATTATTTGATTTACTTTTTATAACTTTGTACAGGACTTCTAAGAATTTCTCCATTGCTCCTACTTATAATAGTTGTTTTAGGAAAATGGGAAGATAAAAAATCTATTTTTTGAAGGTCGTTTTCTATTTCACAATTAACTATAATCGAAGAAATCATGCAAGGTGGAACTCCTATTAATATTGCAGAAGCAGTTGAATGATCTAGTGGTAACCCTGCGACATTTACGAATTCCCTTGCCTTTTGACCTTTTTCGGTAGTTTCATCATAGGCATCATAATCGGTTAAATCTGGAAACATGGCGTCACTCCCCTCTAAATTGGAATGATTTATAACAAATACGACTTGATTTGCTCCATTGGTATATTGTTTACCAAACTTACAAATTTCATCAGCTGTTGTGTTACTGGTGGCTTTAAAAAAATCTACGCAAAAAAATGTTTCCCCATCTTCTTCAATTCCGAGTAATTGACCAGATACTAATCCTTTATTTGCAAT
>CANRBB010000080.1 GCA_947628745.1 uncultured Bacilli bacterium
AATTTTACATGTAACATTTTCACTTAAAATTGACTACCAACCTATGTAACATTTTTACCTAAAATTCACACTTTTTTGTGTTACAGGGCATTTTTCTGATACTTTTTTATGATACAGGTGTTTTGAGATGTTCTAGCTGTTTTGTCTGTTACAGTTTTTTAGAGTGTTGTACATGGCACATATAAACTAAAAAAGACAAATAATTTAACTTACTTGTCAACATTTAAAAAGTAATTAAATCGCTTCGTCTTCTTTAATAAAATCTTCTTTTACTTCATTATCAATCTGTTTGTCATTTGTATCATCTATTATCTCGTCCCATGGGTCTTCATTTTCATCAATAGCAATTTTTACTTTTTCATCTCCGACTAACTCTATTCCTAATTCTTTTTCTATAGTATAGACTATATCGTTACCATCTATATCAACTTTCACGCAACTTGGTTGTTTGAGACTACGTACAATAACTTCTTGATTGTCTACATCACTTGTATTTTTGATATGTACCAATTCATTATAAGTAACAGTCTCTTTTAGGACATTTGTTTTAGTATCATTATCATATGAATACCATACATTTACATCATAACTACCATTTACACTAACACTATCTCTTTCTTTGACACCGCTAAAATTGTGGTTTATTACCCAACATCCCAAGATTGTTGATGGATAATTTTCAACTTTTGTGCGTTTGGTATCAGTAAATGTTTTTTTGCCTTTCCCAACGACTGTTTTTGTAACAATTTCTCTATAATTTGCCACCATATCCCTCCTCAATTTAGTTTATGCAATTAAGGTAAATTATTTTACATATTGTGTAAAAATTATAGGATATTGGAAATATTATAAAAATAAGTATTTAATTCGTCTTTGATAAGATTAATCATAGCATTTACTTTGTCAACGTAATATGAGTAAAGCTTATAAGTTTCATAATGATTTAGAGTAAATAGAAGTTCATTTAATTGTTCTTCTTTTTCTTTGGAAAACATACTTTGGACGTACTCTTTTTGCTTTTTTCTTACTTTATCTATGAGCTTTAGAAGTTCTTTATCTTTACTGATTGTTTCTTGTAATTGTTTACACATCCGATATTCTTTACTGTCTATTACAAATTCGATTAATTCTTCAAGGCTCTGCTTGGTACTTTTACTTAGATAACTTGCCATCTAGACTCCAGGTTTTAGCTTCGGTAATTTCTACTTTGACTATATCACCAGCTTTAATATTTTCGCCAGTAAAATTAACTAATTTTTTTGTTCTAGTATAACCGTAATAATTATCTTTCTTTTTTTCTGATAGACCTTCTACTAAAACATCCTCTACGCTCCCAATTAATTTCATATTGTTTTCTAGGAAATATTTGTTGACAGTATTATTAAGAATATGAAGTCTGTTTTCTTTTTCCTCTTGACTAACATTATCTTTTAATTTGGCAGCCGGTGTATTTTCTCGAGGTGAGTAAATAAATGTAAAGGCATTATCGTATTTACAGTAATTAACAACGTCTAAGGTATTTTGAAAATCTTGGTCAGTTTCACCAGGAAAACCTACTATAATATCAGTAGAGATGCTGACGCTTGGTATTTTCTTCTTCATCTTATCGAATAATTCAAGATAACTTTCTTTGGTATATCTTCTACCCATCAATTTGAGAATTCTGTTACTACCAGATTGTAATGGTAAATGAATGTAAGGTAAAATATTTTTATTTTGAGCGATTACTTCAATCATTTTATCGGTAAAATCCCAAGGATGACTAGTCATGAAAGTTATACGTGGAATTTTCATTTGAGCAATATCAGCAAGTAATTCGCCTAAGCCGTAATCAGTATATAAGTCTTTTCCATAAGCATTTACGTTTTGTCCAAGAAGGGTTACTTCTTTATAACCTAGCTCTGCTAATTGTTTTATTTCGGCTATAATATCTTCTTTTTTTCGGCTTCTTTCTCCACCTCTTGTGTAAGGAACTATGCAATATGTGCAAAATTTGTCACAGCCATAAATAATATTTACCCAAGCTTTGTAACCGGTATCTCTTTTTACTGGAATTTCTTCAATCAAATCTCCTTCTTTAGAAAAAACTTCAATTTGTTGGGTGTTAAGCTCTATTGATTGATCTAAGATATATGGTAGGCGATATAGATTGTGAGTACCCATAACAAAATTTAGCCAATGGTATTTTTGCATTATTTCTTTGACTACTCCTTCTTCTTGAGCCATACAACCACATAGTCCGACAATTAGATTAGGTCTTTTCTCTTTTAGATTTTTGCATCTTCCAAGCATGCCAAAAGCTTTGTTATGAGCATTTTCTCTAATAGAACAGGTATTTAACATTATTAAATCAGCTGACATATAATCTTTTGTTTCTATAAATCCTAATTCTTCTAACATCGCTTTTATATTCTCACTGTCATGTTCGTTCATCTGACAGCCATATGTTTTTAAGAAATATGTTTTATTTTGGTACTTTCCTTTGAACCCGTCTTCTATTTTGTATTTTAGTGTTTTATATTTTTTATTTCTTATTCGGGCTTCTTGATAATTAGGTAATTCCATATTCTTCCTCCTTACTAATTTTTATAGTAGTGGTAACTTAGAAAAACAAGCTTATCTTGCTTAGATAAACTTGTTGTTTAAAATAATACTTACTTTATTTACAGGTAAATCCTTGATCTTCAAAGGACTTTTTATTATCTGAGTATTTTTCACTACCTGACATGTTTAAAGCTTTTTTATCAGTAGATGATATATTTTTGTAGTCAAAGTCAACAATAACATCTAGTTCAGTATCACTTTTTTTAACAGTTTTAAGTTTTACGCCTTTATATTTACCATATTTATCATTATATTCTTTTTCAATACTTTCTTTGAAGGTATTAAAGTATGATTTATAAGATTCTGGTAAAGTTACGTAAATAGTTGTTGACATGGTGTTTACTTTATCTCCTATAAACTCTATATCTACTTTCTGTTTCATTTTAACAGTAGATTCACTTAGGCTCTTTTCACAAGTTAAGGTTCTTTTTTTATCACCACAACCAGTCATTAACAATATTGTTAATATCATTACTACTAAAAGCACTCTTCTCTTCATAAACTTCCCTCTCCTTGCTATTAGTATAACATATTATATTGTGAGATTAAACTTTTTATTTTGCGACAATTTTTCATGATTTTTAAAAATAGTTAATTAGTTAATAATTATCAATGAAGTATAATGAAAATATATTGTTTGGTAGCTATCAATATTGTTTGGTATCAATAGCTATCAGTATCATTTTTTTACTTCTATATCGATAATTTTACAAAAACTTAATTTATTATTATTTATAATCTAATATATTAGTGATTCTATAATATTATCGATATTTTTGGTGGTATTCGTTTTTAATTCTTGTTTTATATTATCTATATTTTCATTAATAATTACTAGTAATTTTTTCATTTTTGGTTCTAAAGTTTCTTTCTTATTAAGACTATTTAATAATGTTTTTAAATTGCTAACTTTTGAATAGTTTCCATAGTGTTCATTATTAATGTATTTATTATATAAATATTTGAAAGATACTAAATCTATACTGTCAAATCGCTTATCTTGAAGAATCTTAGTAACTGTATATAACTGATTACTTTTTATCGCTATATTGAGAATGGTTTCGTTTTGGTTATTTTTAAGATTAGGTAAAAAGTTTTTGTTATTAAGTAATTCTTTTAGTATTTTCGATATATAGATATAATTTTCAGTTACCAACAAATGAGCAAAGGTATTGCCTTCTTTATTTTGAAAGTTTATGTCCCAGTTTTTATTTTTTATGTGTTTTTGAATAATATTGTATTCTCTTTTTATGAGTAATTTCATCATAATACTGTACCCCGTCTCATCAACAGTATTTATTAGCTCTTTATTTTGGGTAAGAATTTTGTCCACAGTGCTAAAATAGCCTTTCTTTATTAAGTCAAATATCATAATTGGTTCGCTATTGCAGATATCAATTGCTTGCTTTTCACTATAAAATGTCATAAATACACCTCTTAATTACGGGACATTTATATATTTTACTTAAAATAGCGGATATTGTCAAATTGAGTTTTTCTCTC
>CANRBB010000081.1 GCA_947628745.1 uncultured Bacilli bacterium
AAAAAACTACTATGTGAATAGCAGTTTTTGGGTACAGCAATAATTATTTAAAACCTTTGACTTCATAAGCATCACTTACTACGAAAAATACTTTATCATCTATTATTTTGATACTCTCCGTAATTTGGAAGTATTCTTTAGTAGGAATAACAGTCAAAAGAATTTGTCTTTTCTTACTGGTGTAAGCTCCTTCTACATCGAAAATAGTTATAGTATGGTGCATTTCATTTAGAATAAAATCTTTGATTTTAGTAGGTTGGGTTGTAACAATAAAAATAGATTTGTTTTTAGATATACCCAATAATATCTTATCAACAACTAGACTATTAATATAGTTTATTATTATGGCATACATTATCATATTAATTCCAAAATAATAACCACCTATTAAAATAATTATAGTATTAATTATAAAGTTTGTTTTTCCTATCGGTATTTTAAACCTTTCAAATAAGATTTGACTGATAATGGGAAAACCACCATTACTAAATCCTGTTTTATATAACAAACCATTACATAATCCACCTATTAAACCTATAAAAATTGAAATTACTAGCATGTCATCTAAGTTTATTTGAATAAGAGGAGCAAAATACTTAGTAAAGTGGACAAATAGGGGATAGGCGATACTGGCAACTAGGGTTCCTTTTGTTTTTTCTTTGCCTAAAAATATATAACTGAATACTAGAAGACTAGCACTAAGAGTAAAAATAGTGATGGCGGGATTAAATCTTAGGAGATATTTTAAAATGACAGCCACCCCATTAACTCCACCAGTAGCAATTCTAGATGGCTCTATTAGATAATTATATAGTAGTGCTGAAAAAAATAGGGATATTAGCATCTGAAAATATCTAGCAGTATTGCTTTTGGGCGTCTTACTAAAAATATTTTCTGGTATTTTTTTATCGTTCATTATTCACCTCCTACTACTTCATAGGCATCTGTTACAACAAATAGAGCATCACTGTCTAATTGTTGGATACCTTCTTTAAGTTTATAATATTCTTTAGTGGGTAAAACTGTCATAAGGACATCCACTTTTTTATTTTCATACCCTCCGGTGGCATTAAAAGTAGTTACAGTGTGATTTAAATTATTTAATATATAGTCTTTTATAATTTTAGACTTTTTAGTAATAATGTAGAAAGCTTTGGATTCAGAAATACCAATGATGACTTTATCAGTAATATATCCTATAATATATATCATAATAATACCATACATAATTTTATTTAATGAAAAAGCAATTCCACTTAGCAGAATGATTAGACCATCGCTAAAGTACATGGCATTACCCATGCTAATTTTAGCATATTTGGATATAATTTGGTTTATAATATCTGTACCTCCTAAAGTATAACCTGCTTTATAAACTAGACCTGCACCAAAACCTTGAACAATACCTGCAAAGAGGGCTGATAGTAAGAGTTGATTATTTTCTAAGTTGATATATTGAGTAATGCCAGAAGTTAATTCAATGAAGATAGGAAATAGTATGCTGCCGATGAGGGAGTGAATTGTTTGGTTTTTTCCTAGTGTAATGTAACTTATAACTACCAAAAATAAATCTACAATTAAGATTAAGGTTGAGGGAGGTATACCAAATATGCTTTCTGTAATAATAGCTAAACCACTAATACCTCCTGAAACTAACTCATTTGGTAAAGCGAATAGATTAAAAGAGATAGCAACTAACAATGTCCCAATACATAATTCAGTAAATCTTTTAATTCTGTCCTTTGAATAAATTTCAGTTAAAATATCTGTGGATAATTTTATTTTCATACTAATTTCCCCTTTTTAAGTTATCTTCAATAAATATGTCTATATCTCCGTCTAACACTTTTTGTACATTACTAGTCTCAGTATTAGTACGATGATCTTTTACCATAGCGTATGGGTGCATGACATAACTTCTTATTTGTGACCCAAATTCTATATTGGCATTTTCTCCTTTGATATCATTTAATTCTTTCTTTTGTTTTTCTTCTTCTAATATTAGTAATTTACTTTTTAACACCGCCATAGCTGTTTCTTTATTTTGAATTTGACTACGTTCATTTTGGCAGGTTACTACTATTTTAGTCGGTAAATGAGTTATTCTTACAGCAGAATCAGTTGTATTAACACCTTGACCACCACAGCCACTAGAACGATATACATCTATTTTTAAATCTTTTTCGTTTATTTCAATATTAACTTGATTTTCAATCTTCGGAGTTACTTCTACCGAAGCAAATGAGGTATGTCTTCTGTTATTTGAATCAAATGGTGATAGTCTTACTAATCTGTGAACACCTTTTTCATTTTTTAAGTAACCATAGGCATATTGGCCTTTGATTTCAAGTGAACAACTTTTGATACCGGCTTCTTCTCCTTGTTGTATATCCAAAATTTTGACTTTATAATTTTTTCTTTCACAGTATCTTTTGTACATTCTAAGCAACATATCTGCCCAATCGCAGGCTTCTGTACCACCTGCGCCACTATGTATTTCTAGTATGCAATCAGAATTATCATACGGTCCATTTAAAAGATGAAGAAAGCTAAGGTCTTTGTACTTCTTTTGTAATCTAGTAAGGTTTTCTTCTATCTCATACTCTAAGGCCTCATCCGATTCTGATTCTAGTAATTCTAGTAATTCTAGATTATTTGTTAAATCCTTTTTTAATTGTTCTAGAGGTTCCACTATTTGTTTTAAAGTTCCTACTTCTTTTAAAACTTTTTCAGCTTCTTGTTGATTGTTCCAAAAGTTCGGAGTGTTCATTAAGCTTTTTTGTTCATCTAATTTGTTTTTCTTTGCCTCTACGTCAAAGTGACCTCCATAAGGTTTCTATTTCTTCCTCCAAATTTTTTAATTGTTTTTTTAATTCTTTCTTTTCCATTTTATCCCAGCTTTCATTATTAGTATAAACATATTATAAAATATTAAACGAATTTTGTATATTTATTTTATATTTGCATATTATATAAGTGAGGAAGGTTCACTATAAGTGTGAAGATCCTCTGTATATAGATGGAGCACATATTGTGCTTCTTTTTTATTAGCATCAAATTTTATTTGAGATATTGTTATGTATTCTATTTTGTACTCTAACTGATTGTTTTTTATTTTGGAGCATTGCTATTTTAGTTTCTTTGATTAACTTGCTTTATGTTACTAAGTCCTTATACAATATTTATCTCTTATTTGTACTATTTTTATTTTAAAAGGTGTCAACATATTTTTGTTCACGCCTTTATTTTACTATATTTTTATTTTTCAGGTACAGGTACAAGTTATAAAACTCGAGTAAAATTACTAACTTTACAAGTTTATATTTTTTCTCAGTACAGATTGATTATACAACAAAAAAAGTAAAAATCACAATGAATTATAAGACTTGAGGTACTGTGCTGAGTGGTAATTTTTACATGAGTCTCAGGAGCAGGGCTTAAATACAAGCAAAATAGTGAAATATTTTGTTTGATATTAATATTTTTCTTACTATATCAATAATTATACAAGACTTTACTGGAGCTCAAAATTATAGACTCATATAGGGTTTCTATTTAGTTTCTTTTTAATTATTTACTTTTACATCTCCACAATCATTTTCTATTTTTAGGATAATATCAGATTTATGATAATTATTCTTAATTTTCACTTTTCCTAAATCTGTTTTGGCATCAATAAATAATTCATTTGTATTGCCTATTTCTATACCACCATAATCATCTTTAATAAAATTATGAATCATGTTTTTATTTTCTGATAACCGACAAAATCATAATGATTATCTTTAGTAGTTCTTTTTGAAACTATGTTTTAATATTTGTTTTAATATTTCCCTAAGAATTGTAGTATGATATTTTTCAATATTTGCTCCAGTATGATATCTTTCAATATTTTCTCTAATTTGTTTAAATCAAATTTAGCCTTTAGCGCGTATTTAATACTTTCTTATTCATGAAATAAGAGATGTTTGGATTTCTGCATAAAAATAGACTTCTTTCTCGCAGATGAGGCAATATTTACATTATATGATAGATAATAAGCCTTTTATTCTACATTTTTTTACAAAAAAGGTGTCTAAATTATG
>CANRBB010000082.1 GCA_947628745.1 uncultured Bacilli bacterium
CAAATCAAATATCTCTTGCATTTTAGCTACATTTTTAGTATAGTATAGATGTTGCTGATACTTAGTTTAAGGAGTTTCCGACCTTATACTCAGTTTTGGTGAATAAAAGAAAGGAAGAAAGAAAATGGCTTTATCAAAAGAAGTAAAAGACCAAATCATCAAGGAATACAGAAGAGATGAAAAAGATACAGGATCATGTGAAGTTCAAATTGCAATTCTTACAAAAAAAATCAATGATTTAACAGAACATTTAAAAGTTCACACACATGATTATCATTCACGTAGAGGACTATTAAAGAAAATTGGACAAAGACGCAGTATGTTACAATACTTAGCTAAGTCTGATATTACTAGATATCGTGAATTAATTAAAAAATTAGGATTAAGAAAGTAGACACAATTTTTTCGTGTCTTTTTTCATAAAAAGGAGAAGTAATGAAAAGAGTATTTAAAAAAAATTTTTTTGGGCATGAATTAATAGTTGAACATGGACAATTAGCTAAACAAGCAACAGGTAGTGTTTTAGTACGCTATGGAGATACCGTTGTTTTAACTGCCGTAGTAGTAAATAAGAATGTTAATTTATTATCAGACTTTTTTCCTCTTACTGTTAACTATCAAGAAAAGTTATATTCAGTAGGGAAAATACCGGGTGGTTTTATCAAAAGAGAAGGACGCCCCACTGAGAATGCTACTTTAGCAGCAAGAATGATTGATCGACCTATGCGCCCTCTATTTCCAGAAGATTTTAAAAACGAAGTTCAAATTATAAACACCGTTTTAAGCGTTGAACCAGACTGTTCGCCAGAACTTGCAGCTTTATTCGGTTCTTCTTTAGCAACATCTATTAGTAAAATACCTTTCAATGGTCCCGTTGCTGGTGTCAAAGTAGGTTATATTGATAAAAAGATTGTTATAAATCCTACTCATGATGAATTAGAAAATTCTTTAATCGACTTAACAGTAGCAGGTACCAAAGATGCTATTAATATGGTAGAATCTAGTGCTCATGAAGCTAGCGAAAAAACCATGCTTGATGCTTTAATGGCCGGCCATAGTGCCATAAAAGAATTAGTAGAGTTTCAAGAAGAAATTGTCGCAACTATAGGTGAAGAAAAGATGGAATATGAGCGTCTTGAAATAGAAGACAGTATGAGAACAGAAATAAAAGACCTAGCCACTAAACGTCTAGACAAGGCCCTAAGAATTAAAGAAAAACTAAAAATGCATGAAGAAGTTGATGCCCTTAAAGAAGAAATAGTTTTAAAATACGAAACTGAAAATAGTGACTTAGATGAAGAAGAACTAGAAATTTTAAAGACCAAAGTCAGAAAAGTTTTAGATGATTTAGAATACGAATTATTTAGAAATATTGTCGTTAAAGAGCATATTAGAGCAGATGGTAGAAAAATGGATGAGATTAGACCTCTATCTACTGACATCGATATTCTTCCAAGAACTCATGGTTCAGCTCTTTTCACTAGAGGAGAGACGCAGGCCTTATCTGTTACCACACTTGGAGCTTTAGGCGAACATCAAATTTTAGACGGACTTGAAATAGAAGATCAAAAACGATTCATGCTTCATTACAATTTCCCACAATTCTCAGTAGGAGAAACTGGACGTTACGGAGCTCCAGGGAGAAGAGAAATTGGCCATGGTGCTTTAGGCGAAAAAGCCTTAGCTCAAGTAATACCTAGTGAAGAAGAATTCCCATACACTATCAGAGTTGTTAGCGAAGTTTTAGAATCAAATGGTTCGTCATCCCAAGCAAGCATTTGTGCAGGATGCATGTCCTTAATGGCAGCTGGTGTTCCAATAAAAGCCCCTGTTGCCGGTATTGCTATGGGCTTAATCACCGCTGGTAAAGACTATACTATTTTAACGGATATTCAAGGTATGGAAGACCATTTAGGAGATATGGATTTTAAAGTAGCAGGTACTAAAAATGGAATCTGTGCGCTTCAAATGGACATCAAGATTAAAGGAGTAACTGAAAAAATCTTAAAAGAGGCGTTAAAACAAGCAAAAAAAGCTCGCCTTGAAATTTTACAAGTTATTGAAAATCAAATAAAAGAGCCACGTAAAGAAGTCTCAAAATATGCTCCTAAAACAGAAGTGTTCCATATTAATCCACTTAAGATAAAAGATGTTATTGGCCGTGG
This sequence comes from uncultured Bacilli bacterium, assembly GCA_947628745.1. Classification (GTDB taxonomy): domain Bacteria; phylum Bacillota_I; class Bacilli_A; order RF39; family UBA660; genus CAG-417. The sequence continues at coordinate 2,166 of CANRBB010000082.1, forward strand.
TGGAGAAACCATAACTAAGATTATTTGCGAAGCTTCCAATGTTACTGATGTTAATAATGTTAATGCTGTTAAAGTTGACTTAGAAGATGATGGACGCGTTATTATCTATCATACTAATCAAGACGTTATTAATACAACTAAAGAAATGATAGAAAATATTACTCGTGAAGTCGAAGTAGGTAAAGAATATATGGGTAAGGTGACTAAAGTAGAAGACTTCGGGTGTTTTGTTGAAATATGGCCAGGTTGCGAAGGACTAGTACATATCTCCCAATTGGCTCATGAAAGAATTGATAAGGCGTCTGATGTCGTCAAAGTAGGGGATGAAATAATGGTAAAAGCCATCGGCCCAGATAAAAAAGGTCGCCAAAACTTCTCCCGAAAAGATTGTATTCCAACAAAAGCAAAAATTTCAAAAAGTACCAAGCAAGCCAAAACTATAAAACCTAAAAAGAAAAAAGATAACAAAAACTCATAACAAATTACCAGACTAAAGACAAAATTTATAATATTGTTCTAAAAATAATTTCATATTCATAAATTTTCTTGAGGAGACTAAAGTTAATTATGAATATAGATGATTATAGAAAAATACGCAGTAATAAGGAAACCAAAGTAAAGACATCCAAATTACATCATAAACTTGTATCTCTTATTAATAGAACTTTACTCACTATCATTATCTTCCTAGTTGGTATGATTATAACTAAAGAAAATCCTGCCAATAAACAAATGATTTCTCATAACCTTTACGAAGAAAGTATTAATTTTACAAAATTTAAAAAACTCTACAATAAATATTTTGGTAAATATATTGGAGATGTGTCAGAAGACTCTCAACAAGTTTTTACTGAAAAAATTGCCTATACCAAAGAAAGTTTATACAAAGATGGCGTTAAATTAACTGTTAGTAAAAATTATTTAGTACCGGTTTTAGAAAGTGGCATAGTAATATTTATGGGGAATAAAGAAGAATATGGTAATACTATTATTATTGAACAAATTAATGGCATTGATGTATGGTATAGTAACATAAATACAACAGATATAAAAATGTATGATTACCTAAAAAAAGGAGATCTTATTGGTGAAACAAATGGAACAACTTTGTATTTATTATTTGAAGAGAAAGGTAAATTTTTAGATTATAAAAAATACATTTAAATATATCTACATTCATCCAACTGTTTATATCTTTGCTCTTATATCTATTCTAATTGGATATTTTGAGCAATTTTTATTTGTCTTCCTCCTTATTATTACTCACGAAATAGGTCATTTTCAAACAGCTTACTTCTTAGGATTCAAGGTTGATAAAATATATTTATACCCAACAGGAGGTATTTCAAAGTTTACCAATAATCTTAATATTTCTTGGCTAAAAGAATTGCTAGTTCTTATAAATGGGCCTCTAACTCAATGCTTAACATATTTAATATTAATAAAGATTTATCCATATTCAAATTCTTTGGATTTCCTAAAGTCTATTCACTATACTATTTTAATATTTAATATGTTACCTATCTATCCATTGGATGGAGGAAAATTATTAAATCTTTTTCTTTCCCTCATAACTTCCTTTAAAAAAAGCTTTGAATATACCATTATTATTTCTTATATCAATATCTTTATTTTATCTTTATTTTTACCATATCATTTTAAACTAAATTATATCTTTCTCATCTTATTCTTATTATGTAAAGTAACAGAAGAAAACAAAAAGAAAAGATATTACTTTGACAAGTTCTTACTAGAAAGATATCTTTATTCATATTGCTTTACGAGAGTAAAAATAGTTTCCTCTCTTCAAGATTTGAAAAGGGGATATAGGCATATCATAAATAACAGCCATGGCATCTATGATGAGGATACTCTCTTGGACAAAAAATTT
>CANRBB010000083.1 GCA_947628745.1 uncultured Bacilli bacterium
TTGGCTCTTTTGCACAATTTAACTTCTGTTTCTTCTTCTGTTCCATCAGTTTGTACATATTCTACACTAAATTCCATGGATAATACTTGTTCTGCTTTTGGTAAATCTTCTTCACTTACATCTTTTTTATAGGCTATTCTGACAGTATAAGTTTTTGTTTCCTCACTTTTCAAAGCTTGCTTTGCTTTTATTTCTTGTCCATCATTATATGTTACACTATACTCTAAATATCCAGGTAATTCAGAAAGCACTTCTCCATTCATTTTTGACTGTACTAAATTTATCATAGCATCAATACTACCCTCATTTACGACATCGACATTAAACTGATAAAAGTCTCCTGGATTAGAAAGTGTTATTTCATATGACACTTCGGTAGGATCAGAATCATTAATTTTAGCTTTCTTAGTAGCATCTACACTCCCCTCAAACTCTTGGACATTGGCAAAATGAATATTCCATGTTGATTTCTTAATGCCTGTTGTTCCGTTAATATTTAAAGTGGTCGTTAACAAAGCATAACCTACTCCTATTAGCATCACCAATAACAATACTACTACCAATAATTTCTTTTTCTTATTCTTTTTTCTCATTCTACTACTATCCTTTCGTATTCTAAGTATCACATCATTTATATCATACCCTGATTATATTTTTATTATACCTCTTTGCTATAGGTAATACAAGTAGCTTATTTATAATACCTTGGTTTTTTACACTACAAAAACAACCAAAAGATAATTTTTAAACTAATCATTACATATCATGATTAGTGCAAACAAAGCTTCTTACAAACTTTATCTTCCATTTTTATTATACCCCCCCCCGTCGTTTAAGTGCAAGAAAAAAATTGCAGAATCTGCAACTTTAATATAAATTTGTAAACTTAAATCTGTACATTATAAAACTAAATCAAAATAAACAACAAACATCACTTTCATTTTTTTCTATAAATATTTTATATTTACTCAATATTATGTTATTTTTGATTTTTTACTTCATATATTTAAAATGAAAGGACTGATTATAATAATGGAAACACTTAAAGTTTCATCAAAATCTAACCCTAGTAGTGTTGCAGGAGCATTAGCTAATGTCTTTCGCGAAAAAGGAACTGTAGAAATACAAGCTGTTGGTGCTGGAGCATTAAATCAAGCAATAAAAGCAATAGCTATTGCGCGTGGCTTTATGGCACCATCTGGCAAAAATCTAGTTTGCATACCTGCATTCACTGATATTACAATAGATGGTGAAGAAAGAACTGCTATTAAACTAATAATAGAGGCTAACTAACTAGCCTCTATTATTTTTTATTGTTGTTCTGGTGATGTAACTGGAGCAGTAGCCACAACAGGTATGGCTGGTATACCAACAGGCACACTAGGAGCTGCTGGAATAACGCTTGCATTTTCAACAGGCATCACATTATCAACAACAGGAACAGGAATTGGTTGAACATCTACACTAACACTAGGAACTGCTGGAATTGCATTATTAGCTCCAGCTATTTGTTGTTGCGAATCAACAACTGGTGCAACATTAACGCTAGGTTGTACAGTTGGTATAGATTGCGTATTTTCAAGTGGATTAGCACCACCATAAATCTGATGGTTATTATCATTTTCTATATTAATATCAGGAATTATTTGACTAACGCCGCCATAAATAGAAGGAGCTTTTTCTGGTACTGAATCAACAACTGGTGTAGGCACAACATCAGGTGCTGTTGCTTGAACAGGAGTAACATCAGGTACAGTTGCCTGTACAGGAGAAGCATTAGGAATAGGACTAACTCCAGCCAAAGAAATATTTTGAACTGGTTCTGCTGAAGCTTGCACTTGAACATTAGCAATATTATTATCCACAGGTTCTACTTTTATATCCTCCACTACTGGTGTTACAGGAATATCAAGAGTTTCACCCACAGGAGCTGAAACTTCGACACTAGGTTGTACAGATACATTAGGTTCCTCCACAACTGGTATACTACTTGCATCTTCCACCTGTGGCAATGTCGCTACTGAAGCATCAATATTTTGAACTGGTTGATTAAGTGCAGAACCACTATCCACATTAACAACTACATTATCAGTCGTAACCCCAACAGGATTGGGTTCAACACTCACAACAGCAGGATTTGGTGTAGCAGCAGTTGTAGCAGTTGCATCAACAGTTTGTGGTGGAGTAGCATACACATCATCCAAAGGAGTAGGAGCTTTTGTATTATCAGCAGAAGTAGCAGTCGCATTCGCATCCTTATTTTTCTTATTATTTTTAGATGTAACAATAAAAATTATTAATGCTACAATTAATAAAACTACTCCTAGAGTTATCAATATACCGGGAATAGTTGTAAACCAATTCAAATCAAAATTCATAAAAAATCATTCTCCCTCTACTTTTATTCTATTAACATAATAACAAAAAAACAGTTTAATTGCAACTACTTATTTTTTTAATATATATCTACATCAAAATTATCCCAATATTTTCCCTTGGGTTTATCTATTTTAAAACATAATTTCTCTTTTGTGACAGGATGCCTAAACTCAAGTTTATAAGCACACAACGCTATCGGTGTTTTATCTTGTTTACCATATCTTTGATCTCCACACAAATAATATCCTCTACTAGCAAATTGTATCCTTATCTGATGATGTCTACCTGTTTCTAAATTAATTTTAACAAGAGTAGTATTATTTTTAAAATCTTTTGCTAAAACTTCATAATATAATATACTTTCTTTACCCTTATCCTTTGTAGTAGTAATAGTATTCCCATTATTAAGTTTTACTAAATAATCACAAAATTTTCCTTTATTTTTTGTTAACAATCCATTTACTACTGCTAAATAAGTTTTTTTCATTGTTCTATTTCTAATTTGTTCTCCCAATCTTTTACTTGCTTTACTTGTTTTTGCAAATACCATAATTCCACTAACAGGTCTATCTAATCTATGTACTAATCCTAAATATACATTACCTGGTTTATTATATTTCTCTTTTATATATTGTTTTACTATTGTTAATAAATCTTTATCCCTCGTATCATCTGCTTGACTTAATATATTAGCTTCTTTAAAAACTACAATAATATGATTATCTTCATATAATATTTTTAATTTATTCATTTTCCCATCTTCCGTATATACCACAAGGTAAAATTAATTTACTATTTTTTATTGGTAACCCAATTTCTCCACAAGTAATTTTTCCCTTTATTTTTTTATCCACAGTTATTGTTAACAAATTCTTTAATACAATAGCTGATAATCCTGTCGTATATGAATTTATTATAAAAAATATTGGTTCATCACTTAATATTTCACAACATAGTAAAACTAAATTATTTAAATCTTTTTCTATATCCCATACTTCACCATTACTTCCCCTTCCATAACTTGGTGGATCCATAATAATAGCATCATATTTATTTCCTCTTCTTATTTCTCTTTTTACAAATTTTACTACATCATCTACTAAATATCTTATTGGTTTATCTTCTAATCCACATGACTTTACATTCTCTTTACACCAATCTATCATTCCTTTTGACGAATCCACATGAACTACACTTGCTCCTGCTTTTAAACAAGCACAGCTTGCCCCTCCAGTATAAGCAAATAAATTTAACACTTTTATACTTCGTTTACTTTCTTTTATTTTTTTCATCATATAATCCCAATTAATAGCTTGTTCTGGAAATAATCCTGTGTGTTTAAAACCCATTTGTTTAATATTAAACTTTAATTGTTTATAATTTACCATCCATCTAGCATTTATATTTCTAAGATTTTCCCAATGTCCTCCACCTTTATCACTTCTATAATATATAGCATCTATTTTCCCCTTATATTTTTCTCTTAAATCTCCACTATCCCAAATAATCTGAGGATCTGGTCTCAATAAATAAATAGAACCCCATCTTTCTAATTTTTCTCCTCGTGATGCATCTATTATTTCATAATCTTTCCAATCATTTGTAACTTCCACATAATCACTCCCTAATATTAGTTTAACTTATTATTATAAATTTTTAAAGTA
>CANRBB010000084.1 GCA_947628745.1 uncultured Bacilli bacterium
CAGGCTGTGTCTTCTTTCTTAATCAGTTATATTTTATCATGTATAGTTTGAGATGTAAATTAATGAAGAAAACTAATTTGATTTAATTTTACTTTTAAGTTCAATAACAATGTTAAATGAGTTAAGTTATGCAAAAGTATGTTACTCTACGACAAGAAAGATATGATTTAGTAATAGATAGAAAACATTTAATGGAATTCAAAAAATATGTTTAGATTTACAAATTTGGTTTTTTATAGTACAATGTATGCGGTTAGTTCTTTTATGATTAAATAAAACAAAAAAGAAAGGAGAATATTAAATTTTATGATTACTAACAAGCCAAATGGAACAAAATTAATTGTTTTAGGAGGTTTAGGCGAAGTTGGGAAAAATATGTATTGTGTAATGCATAAAGACGATATAGTTATTATTGATGCGGGAGTGAGTTTTCCTGAAAGTGAATTAATGGGGGTTGATTATGTCCTACCAGATTTTACATTTTTAAAGGAAAATCAGAGTAAGATTAGAGCTTTATTGATTACTCATGGGCACGAAGATCATATCGGTAGTATTCCATTTTTATTACAAAGTATAGATATACCAGCAATATATGCCCCAAGGCATGCTAAAGAACTAATTGCGGTAAAGCTTGAAGATAGAAATATTAGATATGATAATTTAAATGTATATGATGATAAAACCAAGTTAAGATTTGGTGAAATTGAGGTTGAGTTTATATTAACCACTCACTCAGTTCCTGATTCACATAGTATTAGTATTACAACTCCTGATGGTAGAATTGTGACAACCGGTGATTTCAAATTTGACCTAACACCAATTGGTCCAATGGCTGACTTGTATAAAATGGCTAAGTTGGGGCATGATGGCGTTGACATCTTGATTAGCGATTCTACCAATGCCTTAAATGAAGGTTTTTCAACAAGCGAGTCTAAAGTGGATAATGCTCTTAATGAAATGTTTGATCTTTATCCATATCAAAGAATAATAATCGCAACTTTTGCATCTAATATTTATCGTGTGAAACATATTTTTGAAACCTGCTTTAAACATAATAGAAAGATTTGTGTTTTTGGGCGAAGTATGGAAAATAATATTAGGATTTCTATTGAGGGAGGTTACATAGAACATAAGGAACTTCTTATTTCAGCTGATGAGTTAAATCACTATAAGCCTGGAGAAATTGCTATTTTGTGTACTGGTTCACAAGGAGAGCCTTTGGCAGCCTTATCTAGAATGTCAAATGGAAATCATAAGTATGTTAAACTTCGTCCTGATGATATAGTTATCTTTTCATCTAGTGCCATTCCTGGAAATGCATTAAGTATTTCGAGAATAATTAATAAGTTATGCCTTAATGGTGTATCTGTTTTCACTAATAAATCATTAAGTGGTTTGCATACCTCTGGCCATGCTAACGAGGAAGAATTAAAACTTATGATTAGATTACTGCAGCCTAAATACTTAATGCCATTTCATGGTGATTACAGAATGTTGAAACATCATGCTAATTTAGGTATTGAATGTGGTATTCCAAAGGAAAATACATTTGTCCTAAAGAATGGTGACTCTCTTAACTTAGTTAATCATGTCGTTACTAAAGGTGAAAGTATGCCAGGTGCTGACATATATGTCGATGGTAGTAGAATTGGTGAAATTGGTGGAGCTGTCATTAGGGACCGTAAAATAATGGCTAATGATGGGATATTGGTAGTAATAATCAATGTGGATATGAAAAAACATCAACTACTAATTAAACCTAATATTACAACACGTGGTTTTATACAAGTGAATGAAAATGAGGAATTAATTAAAAAAATTGAAAGTTATGCTGAAAAAATCGTAAGAGAACAACTAAGAGTTCCTCATTCAACTTTTGCTAGTATTAAATCTGAGTTAACTAGCGGTTTAATACCTTATATAGGTGAGTTAACAGGTAGAAAGCCTATCGTGTTGCCAATTATTCTTGATATAAAAAAGGAAAGTAAGCTTCAAATTGAAAAAGTTTAATTTTGTATGAATAAAAGTGTAATATATTACGATTAAGTAATGAATATTACACTTTTTTTATTAACTTATAATAGTATAAATTCTGAGTTGTTCACATAGAAAAAAGAAGCTTATTTTGCTTCCTCTTGCGCTCTGGTCTCTCTAACTACTGTAATCTTAATTGTTCCAGGATATTTCATAGTATCTTCAATCTTTGTTTTTATTTCTCTTGCAATTGTATGAGCCTGTAAGTCATCTACCTCTTCTGGCTTGACAATAACACGTAATTCTCTACCTGCTTGAACGGCATAGGTTTTTTCCACACCTGAAACTTCGTTTCCAATATTTTCTAACTGGGCCAAACGTTTTATGTAATTTTCAAGTGAATCATTTCTTGCCCCTGGTCTTGATGCACTTAAACTATCAGCAATAGCTACAATACTTGAAATAATACTAGTTGCTTCTTTATCTCCATGATGTGATTCAATAGCATTGATTACGACTTCGTTTTCGTTGTACTTTTTGGCAATATCGGCACCTAAGGCTACATGACTACCCTCTAAGTCATGATCAATAGATTTACCAATATCATGCAATAATCCAGCACGCTTGGCAAGGTTAATATCCTCATTAAATTCAGCTGCCAAGACTCCTGATAATTGAGCTACTTCAATGGAATGAGATAAAGCATTTTGACCATAGCTTGTTCTAAAATGCAATTTACCTACCAATTCGATTAATTTAGGTTCCATCTTAGTAAGTCCTAGTTCAAATAAAGTTTCATTCCCATATTCCATAATTTTTTCATTCATTTCTTTACTAGTTTTATCGTATATTTCTTCGATGCGAGTAGGATGAATCCTACCATCTTTTATTAATGTCTCTAATGTAACCCTAGCAATTTCTCTTCTTAGAGGATCAAAACTTGATAAAATAACAGCTTCTGGTGTATCATCAATAATCAAATCTACTCCAGTAATAGCTTCTATCGTTCTGATGTTGCGACCCTCGCGACCAATGATTCGACCTTTCATCTCATCACTCGGTATGCTTACGACTGTAATTGTCTGCTCATTAGCAATGTCTGAAGCAAACCTTTGCATGGCTGTAATCATTAAGTCTTTAGCTTTTTTATCTACTACCATTTTAGCTTCTTGTTCTTGTTCTTTCATATATGAAGCAATCTCTTTTTTCATCGTGTTTCTTACTTCATCCATTAATTGTTTTTTAGCTTGTTCTTTACTAAACTTAGATATCTCTTGTAATAAGTTTATTTGCTCATTTTTGACTTCTTCTACCTTACTTTTTTCTTCTTGAATTTCGTCTAATTTTTGATTTAAGCGTTCTTCTTTTTCATCTAATAACGTTTCCCTTTTTTGGTATAATTCATCCCTTTTATCCATGCTTTTTTCACGTTGTAATATACGTTGTTCGCTTTCTTTTAACTCTGCTTTTTTTTCTTTTATTTCTTTATCTAATTCGAGCTTTAATCTATGTGCTTCTTCTTTTTGTTCAAGAATACTTTCTCTTTTTAATTTTTCTGCATCTTTTTTTGCTTGTTCTAATATTTTGTTGATTTGTTCATTTGCTTTTATTTTGCGAATATAATTTATAACAATATTTAGAACAAAGCCTAAAATTAATCCAACAAGTATAAGTAAGGCGAAAAAAATGCCTTGTCCTTTCATTTTTTCCTCCACTTCTAGAATATATTTAAAATATTTTGTCATCAATTTTAAACCATAATCTAATTATATTGTAGATGGCAATTGAAAATGTGTCAAGCAGTATTATTTATCCTTTGAAAATACATATTAAGAATGAATGTAGCTTTCGCGTTCGATAATCTTTAATTGCACAATAAATATGATTTATCTAAAAAGTGTAAGTTGCACTCGGGAATTTATCAGTTTTGAATTCAGAAATTTGCGGAAACCATTGAAAAATGGTTATTTTTTTGTCAAATTTCTGGCTTTAGTATTGCGTAATGTTTGGTAATGTGTTACTATTTTTATAGTAAATGAGGTTTTAATATGAGACTAACTATTA
>CANRBB010000085.1 GCA_947628745.1 uncultured Bacilli bacterium
TTTAAAAATTTGACAAAAAAAGAACCATTTTATAATGGTTTGCACAATTTTTTCAATTCAAAACTGATAAATTCCCGTGTACGGCAACGATCGCAGCGTGGGTTTCAACGCTGCTAATTATGCCGCCAGCCGTGGGTTCCGGCCCGCCATCGATGTCTTGAAATCTGACATATTATACTAAGATACTTTCTTCTAGTTAGTTTGAGACTATAATATCAATTAATATGAATTATTTATTTGTAAAAGATTGTAAAGCCTTAATTTATTTATAAAGATAGATAGATTAAGGGCTTTTTTTGTGATAAAATTATTTGTAGAATTAGGAGGAGTTAAGATGAAATATTATAAATATCTATTGTTTCTAATTATTAGTGGTTTAATATTATTGCCAAGTAGAGTAGCAGCTTTAACTTCTTCTGAATATAGAAGTCGTCATGTGTGCGAAAACTATGAAGTTGCGATTGCTAAAGAAGCTAGAACTGGTGATTATACAAGCACTTATGCTGATACTATTGGTTGTTATAATAATTATAATGATGCATTTAATGCAATGCTTGCTAATAGTAATAGAGATGCAATTATTTTTGAAAGAAGAAATGGTGTTACTAAAATCGTAAATGCCAAATATGCTTTACTTGATTTGACTGTTGGTGGTGGGACTACGTATTATTATCCTAATACTACTACAACTGCCTACGATTCATATATGGTAAATAGTGAAAGTACAGGTGCTGTTGAGGGTGCACTATTAGATTTTGATATAAATAGTAGACGTGCTAAAGTCAAAGTATCAGGCTACACTGGTTGGGTTAATGAAAATAATTATGAAGTAGTACCTTTGATATGGATTTATTCTATTGGTTTTTATAAAGCTACTGATAATAGATTTAAACATAATTTTGCTAAAAAAATTTCTAATCCTTTAAGTTACTACTATGGAATAGAAATTGGAATGATTCCAGATGGATTAAAGAATGGTAAAAATTATTATAGTTATGATTCACATTATTATTATGATGATCAATATGTGATGATAGATGATTATAAAAATAATACACATAATAGAGCTGTTAATAGTAATACGCCATACTATAATTATTATCAGTATTTACCTAATCATTCTAAGACTAATTATTCGGCTACTAATATTAATCAATATATAAGAGATGGCTTAGGTTTTACCAAGAATGTTTTCGGTAATACTCTTGATATCAAGGGTGGAATTAGTGTATCTAATGTTTCTAAATTATATGGAATGGGAACCTATTATATTTATGCTCAAGAGCAGTATGGTGCTAATGCTATACTATCTTTGGGGTTAAGTAGAAATGAAAGTGCTGATGGAAGAAGTAATATTGCTGTCCAAAAAAATAATGGTTATGGACAAGGGGCAGTAGATTCTAGTCCTTTTGGTTCAGCTTATGGTTTTTTAGTATTTAATGGTAGTATTTATAATCATGCTCAACATTTCGTAACAGATATGTATGAAAATCCTAATCATGCATACTATAATGGTGGACATTTCGGTAATAAACAAGGTGGTTGGAATATTAAATATGCATCAGATCCTTTCTGGGGTGAAAAAGCAGCAGCCTATTATTTTAGATTTGATAAGTATTATGGTTATCAAGATTATAATTTTTATCAGTTAGCAGTTAGTAAAGCTAGTGTAGTAGCAAGAAGTGAGGCAAATAATAATTCTAAAGCAGTATATACTCTTAAAAATGTAGAAATACCGGTTATTGTAGTACAAGAAGTTGTAGGAGAAACTGTTAATGGCAGTAATATTTGGTATAAAATTATTAGTGATTTGAATGTAAATAGTAATAAAGATGCTTATGGTAGTTATGCAGAATTATATGATTGGAAAAACAGTTATGTATATGTACCAAGCAGTTATTTTACTAAAATAAATAAAGCTAAAAGTGGTTTAAAAGATGTAACAGATGTTTATCCATATCAAGGTCAAGATTATAAATATAGTTACTATAATAATGGTGAAGAATTGACTCCTAAAGTGGGCAAATCTATAAGAAATACTACATATTATTATGATGGTGGCCTTTCTGAAAGTACAAATACGACTTTACTAAAAGATAAATATGTTATGGTTTATGATAGAGCAGTAGATAAAAATAATAATGTAGTTAGTTATTTGGTTACAAGTGATTATTTATATGATCAAAAAGAGTGGGTTAATGCCAGTGATATTAGTTTAGTAGGAGGAACTTATGCTAAACAAGCAGTTGTACCAGTAGGTTATGGTTCTAATGTATTGCGTGAAGCAAATGAAAATTCAGGAATCATTAGTAGAATTTATGATGGCTGTTATATACCTGTGCTTGAGGAAAAAGTAGGTTCAGATGGAAAAACTTATTTAAAAGTACCAGTTAGTATAACTTCAGATAATAATAGTTATGGTTATACCTTAAAAGATGATTATGATGCACATGTCACAATGTATAAAGATACAACTGTAGCAGTAAATGAAAAACCAGTTATTACAGTAGAAGATGTAGAAACCATCCAAGGAAAAAGTATTGATTTAGGAAAACTTGCTAAAGCATATGATAAAGAAGATGGTGACTTAACAAGTAAAATAACCTATGAAGGAAATGTAGACTTTAATAAACCAGATAAATATAAAGTTACATATAAAGTAAAAGATAATAATAATCAAGAAGTTAGTAAAACTATAACAGTTACTGTTTTAGAAGATATGAAGCCAGTAATAGAAGCAAATGATGTTTATTTAGTAGTAGGAGATAGTTTTAATGAAAAAGCAGGAGTAAAAGCAACGGATAAAGAAGATAAAGATTTAACTGATAAAATAAAAGTTACTTATAATGATGTAAATACTACTAAGGAAGGAACATATAAAGTTACTTATCAAGTTAGCGATAGTTTTGGACATGTAGTAACTAAAGATATAAAAGTAATAGTAGAAAAGGAAAAAACTTTAGAAGAAAAGAGACTTAATGAGGGAGAATTTTATTTAGAAAGTTTAACATTTGATAAAAATAAGAAAAAATATTTAATTAATGGTTACTTAATAATAAAAAATATAGATAATAAGGTAAGCACTAATATAAAATATGAATTTGTATTAAAAGATAAAAATAGTGATAAAACGTATAGTTTTAATGTTGATAGACAGTTAAATGATGTTCCATTTGAACTTGGTTTTGAAAATGGACTTGATTATAATGGAGCATGGTTTAAAGGGTATATAGATTTTAATATAGATAACTTAGCTGGAGATTATGATTTATATATGAGAGCATCAACCAATAATTATTATGCAGAAGAAAAAGTTACTAATGTCTTTAATAAAGATATAGCAAGAAGAAGTGAAGATGATAATTATGGATATAACTTCAGGGTTAACCTAGAATCTAAAATGCAAGAAATCACTCTTAATGTTAGAAAGGGTTCACTAATTACTACAGGTGTTTCTAATACTTATAGAAATATGTTTAATAATTATGATAATATAGAGTTTGTAGATAATAAACTAAGAGTAGTTGGAACTTCTTATAATTATGATGTTAGTTATACTAAAGATAACTTTGTAGAAAGAAAACTAATATTAGAAAATACTTCTACTTTCAAGCAATATAGCTTTGATTTAGGATATACTACTAATGGAAGTTATGTTGTAAATGTTGGGGATAATAAAGATAAAAGTTTAGTTTGGTATGATAAAAATATAGATATTTCCAAGGTTGAAAAAGGTACTTATGCAATTATTGTTTATACAAAGATGAAAGATGTAGAAGATTATGGTGAGATGAATGATATTTTTGGTTCTATAAATGAAGTTAGTGCATCAATTAATGATAAAAATTATCAAGTGGTTTTGAATACTTCTAGAAATAATAGAATTGAATTAATTGTAAAATAAAAAAATTGCAACTTGTTGCAGTTTTTTGTTGCAATTTCAATACGGGGGGGGGGTATAATAGAAAGAGAAGATAAAGATTGAAAGAGTTATGTTTGTAGAAAC
>CANRBB010000086.1 GCA_947628745.1 uncultured Bacilli bacterium
TGATTATAAGGGAGGTATATTATGTTAAAGTTATTAAGAAAATTGTCTAAAAAAGAGTTGATTTTTACATTAATTAGTATTTTTTTTGTAGTTATTCAAGTATGGCTTGAACTAAAATTACCTGATTATATGTCTCAAATTACAGTATTAGTTAATACTGAAGGAAGTAAGATGAGTGAGATATTAGAACAAGGTTCTTATATGTTACTTTGTGCCTTTGGTAGTTTAGTTTCAAGTATAATTGTAGGATATTTTGCAACTAGGGTAGCAGCAACATTTGGTAAAGTTATGAGAAAATCTGTATTTAACAGTGTGCAAGAATTTGGTATGGAAGAAATTAAACTGTTTTCTACTAGTAGTTTAATTACAAGAACTACTAATGATGTAATGCAAGTACAAATGTTAATTGCGATGGGGCTTCAAGTTTTAATAAAGGCACCAATCATGGCGGTATGGGCAATTATGAAAATATCTGGTAAGGGAACAGAATGGACTACTGCCACTATTATAGCTGTCATATTTTTGATGAGTGTAGTATTTGTTATAATGAGACTTGTTTTACCAAAATTCAAGATAGTGCAAAAGTTAACAGATAATTTAAATAGAATAACAAGAGAAAATTTAACTGGTATTAGAGTTATTAGAGCATTTAATGCCGAAAAGTATCAACAAGAAAGATTTGAAAAGGCTAATGATGATTTAAAAAGAATTCAATTATTTAATCATAGAACTATGGCAGTTATGTCACCATCAATGAGTTTGGTTATGTCGGGCTTACCATTATCAATATATTTAATAGGGGCTTTCTTAATTAATAAAGCAGGGATGATGGATAAGATAACAATATTCAGTAATATGGTAGTTTTCTCATCATATGCAATTCAAGTTGTAATGTCATTTATGATGTTAGTTATGATATTTATTATTTATCCAAGAGCTAGTGTTTCTGCTTCAAGAATTTTAGAAGTTTTGAATTGTAAAAGTAAAATTGTGGATGGTAATGTTTGTCATGATGTTAATGAGGAAAGAGGAACGGTTGAATTTAAAAATGTGAGTTTCAGATATCCAGATGCTGAAGAATATATGCTAGAAAATATTAGCTTTAAGGCTAATAAGGGAGAAGTAGTGGCATTTATTGGTTCTACTGGTTCTGGAAAAAGTACTCTAATTAATTTAATACCAAGATTTTATGATGTAACTAAAGGGGAAATATTAGTAGATGGAGTTAATATTAAAGAATATAGGCAACAATTTTTACATAATAAGATAGGATATATTCCTCAAAAGGCAGTTATGTTTAGGGGAACAATTCGTGATAATATTTGCTATGGAGATAATGGGAAACCGGAGCTTACTGATGAACAAATAGCTAGGGCAATTAAAATAGCACAGGGAGAAGAGTTTGTATCTAAAATGGAAAAGGGATATGATTCTCATATTGCCCAGGGAGGAACTAATATTTCTGGAGGTCAAAAACAAAGACTTGCTATTGCTAGAGCTATCGCTCGTGAACCAGAAATATATATATTTGATGATTCGTTTAGTGCACTAGACTACAAAACAGACTTTAATCTTAGAAAAGAGCTAAAAGAGTATACAAAAGAGGCTACTACTTTAATAGTAGCTCAAAGAATTGGTACAATTAAAGATGCAGATAAGATTATTGTTTTGGATGATGGAAAAGTAGTAGGAATGGGAACACATAAGGAATTGTTAAAAACATGTGATGTGTATAAAGAAATTGCTCTTTCACAATTAAGTAAGGAGGAACTTGAAAATGCATAATGATGATAGACATTTACCTGTAAGAAGAGGTCCAATGAGACGAGGAAATATGCCAGGAGATAAACCTAAAAATTTTAAAAAGTCTATGTTGCAACTGTTCTCTTATTGTAAAGAATATTTGGTTTTAATTATAGTAGCTTTATTATTAACCAGTATTGCTTCAATATTCTCTATAATAGGTCCGAATAAATTAAAAGATATTACTAATGTTATTGAAAAAGGGTTAATGACAGGTATTGATTTAGATGAAATTAAGGCTATTGGAATATTTTTGGTTGTAATATATTTATTAGGTGCCATTTTCAATTATTTTGAAGGGTTTATTATGGCAACTGTTACTAATCGTTTTTCTAAAAAACTTCGTAAAGAAATATCAGAGAAAATTAATAAGTTGCCATTGAAATATTTTGATAATAATAGTTATGGTGATATTTTATCTCGTGTGACTAATGATGTTGATACACTTAGTATGAGCATGAATCAAAGCTTGGCTACTTTAGTTAGTGCTTTGACATTATTTGTGGGTTCTATGATAATGATGTTTTATACTAATGCTATTATGGCAGTAACAGCCATAGTTGCTTCTTTAATTGGCTTTTGTTTTATGTCGATAATTCTTAAAAAATCTCAGAAATACTTTTTGGCAGTACAAAATGAACTAGGGGATTTGAATGGACATATTGAAGAAATATATTCAGGACATAATGTGGTTAAAGTATATAATGGTGTAGAAGAAGCTAATTTGGAATTTGATAAAATAAATGAAGCATTGTACAACAGTGCTCGTAAGAGTCAGTTTTTATCTGGGTTGATGCAACCTATTATGGGTTTCATTGGTAATTTTGGATATGTCTGTGTTTGTATAGTTGGAGCTCTTTTGGTTATGAATAATCAGATATCTTTTGGAGTTATTGTGGCGTTTATGGTATATATAAGATTATTTACACAACCTTTGTCACAACTTGCTCAAGCTATGACGCAGTTACAATCAACTGCTGCTGCTAGTGAAAGAGTCTTTGAATTTTTAGACGAAGAAGAGATGAAGGATGAAAGCAATATTAAGAATAAATTAGATCTAGATAATATAAAAGGCAATATATCGTTTGAACACGTAAAATTTAGCTATGATGGTGAGAAAGTTATTATTAAAGATTTTACAGCAAAAGCGAAGTCTGGTGATAAAATTGCTATTGTTGGACCAACAGGGGCAGGAAAAACTACGATGGTTAATCTTCTGATGAAGTTTTATGATATTTTAGATGGTGATATTAAAATAGATGGTATTTCAACTAAAGAATTAACAAGGGAAAATATTCATGATTTATTTATAATGGTTTTACAAGATACTTGGTTATTTGAGGGTACTATTAAGGAAAATATTGTTTATAATAAACATGATATTTCATTAGGAGAAGTTAAAGATGCTTGTAAAGCAATAGGACTTGATCATTTTATTAAAACATTACCACGTGGTTATGATACTGTGCTAGGCGATGTTGAAAGTTTGTCGGCTGGACAAAAGCAATTACTTACAATTGCTCGTGGTATGATAAAAAATTCGCCATTTTTGATACTTGATGAAGCTACTTCTTCTGTAGATACAAGAACCGAAGAATTGGTACAAAGGGCTATGGATAAGTTAACAGAGGGTAGAACTTCATTTATAATTGCACATAGATTATCCACTATAAGGAATGCAGATTTAATTTTGGTTATGAAAGATGGAAATATAATTGAACAAGGTAATCACGATGAATTAATTGCACAAAATGGGTTTTACGCTGACTTGTATAATTCTCAATTTGAAAATGTTTAAAGATAAGAGTATGTGTTAAAATTTATTTAAATACTTTTGCCTTTATTTTAAGAATTATAAAATTATTTAGGTAGCACAATTATGAATCAAAGTTTAAAATTTTGGTAGTTGAAAAGGTAGTTGAGTTTTATTTCTTAACTGCCTTTTT
>CANRBB010000087.1 GCA_947628745.1 uncultured Bacilli bacterium
GATATTAAAAAAATATAAGCATATTGATAAGTTAAATAGAGTGATAGTAGATGAGTTTATTGATAAGGTTTATGTTGAATGTTATAACAAAAAAACAAAAACAAGAGATATAGAAATAGAATAGAACATTGAACTTTAATAAATAATGATAATTTCGGATTTTTCTTATTCCTCCACACTCAGGCAAGAATAGGCCAAAGTATAATATAATTATCTGTAATAAAATGATAACTCAATAAAATTAATGTAGTAAGACTATCAAAGTGACAAAGTTCACACTCTTTCCATTTTTCTAAAAGTAATGTATAATGAAATCGATTATAATAAGAAGTAGTGACCTATGTTAATGGGAGACTCAAAATTATTTGAGCGAATAGTAAATTTAAAATTTGTTTTAGGAGATGGTAATTGATGGAAAGGAAAAGCACTCTTGATACTATAGCGGATACATATCTTACTATTGTATATGTACTTCCAATAATGATTATAGTCCTTGCTTTGGCGTTCGGATATCAAGCTATTTATATGAGGAATGTAAAGAAACAGCATGAAGATGAAAAAAACATAATTTTTTTATCAGATTATGAAGATAAAGTATATAGTATCGCCAAAAACATTTATAATAAGGAAGAATTCACAAAAATTAAGCTACATGAAACCGATTATGGGGGTGCTAGATTTTATTCAGTAGAAATTGAATATTATTTTTCAAATCCTAATAAGAGTGTAGAAGAATATGACGCTTTAATAAAAAATGAAGTAACCAACTTATATAATAGTTTAAAAGATAAGAAAGTGATTTGCGATAGTGCTTTTGCTAATAATGTAAACAAAAGTATTGGAATGGTATTTTATTATCCTGTTGGTGATGATTATCATAGCCTTGTCTCTACAGCACTAAGATACACAGAAGAGACGGGTCTTGATGAAGAAATATACCAAAAAATTATTGAAGCACCCATAATTACTCAGGAAGATTTAAATTCCGCATTAGAGGCATCAGAATAAAAATTGGAAATAGGAAGTTTACTATTCTTCAAAAATTAATAATGGATAGAGAAAAATGTCTGACATTATAACTAAACTTATAACACAAAACAAGGTAATGTAGAATTGCAACGGAATAGATCATAACTAGAATCGATATCAGACAAATGTAAGTTTAAACGATAACACATTTCAAAAAAATAAAAAAATTTATATAATTCAAAATATCATCATAATCACCATATTTATATAATTGAAATCATATAGCTTTTATAAGGTATTTTATCGATGTATCAAGAATAATATTAAATGACCCAACCTTGTTTCTAAATATATAAGTTACTTTATGGATGATTAATTCACCATAAGATAATGAGAAACACTAGTCTTACTAACTTAATTAATATATTAGTGGTAAAACATATGAAATATATTTTAAGACAAATAGTAAACTAGTTCAATATTAGTTAAAGTATCCATATGTTTGTAAATAGAAGCTTGTAAGTCGAGCAAGCTTATATGAAAAAATTATTATGTGAATTTAATAAAACTTGACGATATATGATTAAAATAGAAGAAGTTTTTTAAATAAAAGAAAGAGAAGGGGGCAGATAAAATGAAAGTAAATTATAATGTTACATATGTTATAAAAAATGATAAAACGATAGAAAAAGAAGATCTAGAAGATATTATTGCCAAAAAATTATTACGAGTTATTTTAGCAGAGGAAGAAGCATTTGTGGCCTTTAACAATTTGTAATATGTCATATGGTGCATTTGTAAATTTAAATTCACTACAACGAACTGGAATTGAGGTGTTGTAGTAGATGGAAAAGGTAGGCGTATATTGTAGACTATCAGATGAAGATAGGTATAAGAAAAATAAAACTGATGATAGTGAATCAATAGCCAATCAAAAAAGTATGCTTTTAAAATATGCTTTGGATCAAGGTTGGGAAGTTGTAGATATTTATTCTGATGATGATTATTCTGGAGCAGGAGTTGAAAGACCGGAGTTTAATAGACTAATTAATGATTGTGAAAACGGAAGAATAAATATTGTACTATGTAAAACGCAAAGTAGATTTTCAAGAGATATGGAAGTAATAGAAAAATATTTGCATAATAAGTTTGTTGACTGGGGTGTTAGATTTGTAAGTATTATTGATAACGCTGACACAGATAATGAAGCTAACAAAAAATCAAGACAAATAAACGGACTTGTTAATGAATGGTATTTAGAGGACTTATCTAATAATGTTAAAAAATCGTTGAAGAACAAAAGAGATGATGGTTTATTTATGGGAAGTTTTGCTCCGTATGGTTATATGAAAAACCCTAATGATAAACATAAACTTATCATTGATGAAAATGTTGCCCCTATTGTTAGAGAAATATTTGAAAAATACAAAAGTGGACTTGGTTATTATAAAATAAGCACAAGCCTAAATGAAAGAAAAATATTATGCCCAGCTCTTTATAAAAAATCTATTGGAAGTAAGTTTGTATGCTGTAATTTTAATTACGATATAACAGGAAAGTGGACATCAGATACAATAGCTAGAATATTAAAAAATGCAACCTATATAGGTACATTGACACAAGGAAAAAGGACAAACATTAGCTATAAAAATCACAAATCAAAAAAGGTTTCTGAATCAGAGTGGAGTATTACAGAAAATGCTCACGAACCGATAATTGATAACGAGACTTGGTATATAGTTCAAAGAAGACTAAAAAATCATCATAGACCAACAAAAGAAAGTGGTAATGTCCATCCATTAAGTAATAAAGTTTATTGCACTGAATGTAGAAGAATATTTATGAGAAACCAATGTAGTGTTAAGTGTGCTGGAGGAACCATAAAAACAAGGGCATATCTTCAATGCAAGGGAAACAAAAAGTATCATACTTGCATTAATAATAAATCAATAAGATATGATATAGTTGAAAATTATGTACTTGATGCTATAAATGAATTATTAAAAAACTGCAATGAAAGATTATTAAAAGAAGAATTTAATAAAACATTAGAAAGGCGAAATAGGCAAAATACAGTTATTACTAACTTAAATAAAGAAAAAGCAAATCTTGAAAAAAAATTAAACGAAAGTAAAATATATTTTAAAAATCTTTATATAGATAGACTTAAGGGAATTATATCGGATAGTGATTTTGCGGTATTAAGAAATGAATATACAAAAGATGTTGAATCTTATCAATCAACATTATTAAATATAGAAAAAAAGCTCGAAAAGAATCAAAGTAAAAAAGAAAAATTAAAAGATATAGAAAGCATATTAAAAAAGTATAAGTGTATTAAAACACTAACTAGAATAATAGTAGATGAGTTTATAAAAAAAATATATGTTGGTGTAGTAGATAAAAATACAAATACAAGAGACATTAAAATTGAATTTAATTTGGATTTATAAAATTTTGGGTTTATTCGTTATCGGCCACGGAGGAGAAGATCCCGGTGCAATCAGTGGTAATTTAAAGGAAAAAGACTTTAATTTACAAGCTGCTAATTATATGTATAACAGATTAAAAGAACTCGGCGTGCCAACATCCATAGTTAGAAGTACAGATGAAACCTTATCAAGAGATGAAAGAATAAGTAGAATGACACAACCATTTGGAAACGATGAAAATGTCTTAATTATATCTAATCACATAAACGCAGGTGG
>CANRBB010000088.1 GCA_947628745.1 uncultured Bacilli bacterium
AAAAAAATAAACCCATAAATCAGTCTTTACAACTCCACTTTACAGGTTACATTTTATTCTTTACAACTCTTTTTTTATAAGATTTATCTCTTTTTTTAATTTTAACTTTCTATAATTAAATCCCTTAGGTAAAAGTTCTAATATAATTTCTCTTGATTTTAATTCTCGAGTATAATACTCTCTAAACAGCTTATCTTTTTTTTGCAAAAGTAATGGTCCAAAAAAGTATTCTCTTTTATTATATTTTGCTTTACCCTTTTTAAACTTAATAATTTGATAAACATATTTTCCATCTTTTATTAAGACCTCATCAGTTATTTCATATCCTACACTAACTAAGTATTTTTTTACATCGCTTTGATAATTATTAGGTGACAACACAATTGTTTGTATAGTTTTTAGATAATCTTGGTGGTTTTTAAATATACCTATCATATTTCTACCACCCATACCTGAAATAACTACTGTATCAATATCTTCTGTATATATATCTAAACCATTACCTAATCTTAATTCTATTTTGTTTTTTAATTTATGTTGATTTATATTATTTTGGGCTTGTTCTAATGGTCCTTTTTTATTATCACTTGCTACTATCTTTTTAAATTGTCTTTTTCTATCTTGTGCTAGATATATATCTAGAAAAGCATGATCGCATCCAACATCTAAAAAAGAAGCATTTTCATCTATTAATCTTCCAACTTCTTTCAATCTATTATTTATTAACATTAGTCTGTCATAAAATCCTTTAATTTTCTAGATCTTGATGGATGTCTTAATTTGCGAAGAGCTTTAGCCTCTATCTGTCGTATGCGCTCCCTAGTTACCCCAAATATTTGTCCTACTTCTTCCAATGTCCTACATTGTCCATCGTCTAAACCAAAACGAAGTCTTAATACTTTTTCTTCTCTATCAGTTAAAGTTAGTAAAACTCCATCCAACTCTTCTTTTAACATTTCTTGAGTTGTAAACTCTTCCGGACCCATTGCTCTTTCATCCGGTAAGAAATCACCTAAATGTGAATCTTCTTCTTCACCTATTGGTGTTTCTAATGACACTGGATCTTGACTAATTTTATATACTTCGCGAACTTTTTCAACTGGTATTTCTAGTTTAGCAGCAATTTCTTCATCTGTTGGCTCACGATTTAATTCTTGAGTTAGTTGTCTTTGTACCCTAGATAACTTATTTATAGTTTCCACCATATGTACTGGTACACGAATAGTTCTTGCCTGGTCTGCAATAGCACGAGTAATAGCTTGTCTTATCCACCAAGTTGCATAAGTTGAAAATTTATATCCCTTAGTTGGATCAAACTTTTCTACAGCTTTCATAAGCCCAATATTTCCTTCTTGAATCAAATCAAGAAATAACATTCCTCTTCCAACATATCTTTTTGCTATCGAAACTACTAAACGTAAATTTGATTCAGCCAACATTTTCTTAGCTTCTTCATCACCATCAACAGCTCTTCTAGCGTATTCAAATTCTTCATCTGATGTAAGTAAGTTAATTCTACCAATTTCTTTTAAATACATCCTTACCGGATCATTTATCTTTACATCTTTTGAAATTGATAACTCTTCTACTGTCAAATCTTGATTAAGTGTCGAATCACTATCTTCTTCACCATTACTATTATCTTCTACTACATCTATTCCTAATTCAACTAGTGTATTATATAAATCGTCTAGTATATCACTATCTATATCCAATCCCTTTAATTCATCTGCCAATTGCTCATATGTAATATACCCTTGCTTCTTACCTAAATTAATTAACCTAGTCTTTCTTTCTTCCATCGTTCTTATTTCTTCAACCATACCTACTATTCTCCTATTCTTAGCCGCCTAATCTCATCTGCTAATTTAGCTTGTTCAAGAGGATCAACTTCTAATGACATTTTATTTTCTATCTTACTTATCTGCATCTTCCGACAGTATTCTTTTATAACATCAAAATACAAACACAATATATCTTTCGAAACATCTTCACTATAACTACTATTTAGTATGTCATCTAATGAACCTATTAATTCTTTTTTTTCTTGTAAATAAGTATAAAAATCAGCAATATTAATAACTCCATATTTTTTATAATAATATATTATTTCTTGTACTATTATTCTCAAATCATCATCTGGTAAAAGGAGGTGTTTTTTTTCTACTTCACTTATTACCCACTCATTAGTAAGCATATAATATACTATTTGTTCTATTGCTTGTCTATACTTATTTTTCCTTTTTATGTCAGTCTTTGGCGGTAACTTAAGTTTTTCTTGCGGCTTGTCCTTTTTTATGCTAGAAAACTTTTTTTCCAAGGTATTATAACCTAAATCAAATTCTTTTGCAAGCTTTTTCAAAATTATTTCTACTCTTATTTCATCATTTACGTTAACTAATTCTGTTAATACATCATTAACATATTTAGCTTTTTCTATATCGCTTTGAAAATTAACATTACTTCGCATAATATTAATTTTATAATCATTAAAATTTTGAGCTTCTTCTATATAAGTTAAAAATTTATCTTTACCCTCTTTTAAAATAAAAGTATCTGGATCATCATTATTAGGTAAAGTTACTATTTTTACTTCTATTCCTTCTTTTTGAAATTCTTCACCTATCTTATAAGCCGCACTTTGTCCTGGCCCATCACCATCTAAACATAAAACAATATTTTGTGACAACCTTTTTATTAGTTTCATTTGCTCTTTTGTTAAAGCAGTTCCCATTAAAGCTATAGCATTATAAACACCTATCGTACTCGCTCTAATGACATCCATAAAACCTTCCATTACAATCACATACTTGGCTGTTCTAACATTATCTCTTGCTATATGATAGTTATATAATTGTTCTCCCTTTATAAATATAGGAGTTTCCTTTGTATTTAAATATTTATTGTCTTTAGTATCTTTATATATTCTACCGGAAAACCCTACTACTTTACCATTTATGTCAAATAAGGGGAACATAATTCTATCTTTATATACATCATAATTATTAGTACAAAGCCCCAAAGTATTAAGATCAACTATATCATATTTTTTCTTTGTTAAAAACTGAGCCAAATCATCACTATTAGGTAATGATAATCCTATTTGAAACTGTTTTATTGTTTCTTTATCAATACCCCTTTTTTTCAAATATTCTCGTGCCTTTATACCAGCCGTAGATAACAAATTATTTTGATAATATTTATTAGAAAAATCATACATTTCATAGTATTTATCATATTTAGTATTGCTCTTAGATAAACCAATGCCGTCTGTACTAATACCCGCTCTATTTCCCAAATATTGAAGTACTTCTACAAAACTCATCTTTTCATAATCCATTAAAAACTTAAAAACATTACCTGTGGCATGACAAGTAAAGCAAGTGTATATTTGTTTTTCTTTTGAAACTGACATTGAAGGATTATTATCATCATGAAATGGACAAATGCCAAAAAAATTCTTTCCTTTTTTTACTAGTGGTATTCTTTCACCAATAATATCAACAATATCAGTTTTACTACGTATTAAATTACTTAGAGATTGTTCATTCATAGCCTACACTCCAAACACAATATATTATCACACAATTAGAAAAGTTTTTCAATAAAATCCAAGGATATCTACAAAATATATTTGTTAATGTATAAAGCTAAATTTAAATGAAATCTCAAATC
>CANRBB010000089.1 GCA_947628745.1 uncultured Bacilli bacterium
ATGACATAATTGATTATAAAAAATTTAAAAAAATTTTCAATATAACTAAAAACTGAAAAAATTACGCACTTTTTTGAACACTTAAAAATCTCTCAATTCCTTATAAACAAAGGGATTGGGAGATTTTGCTCTTTCAAAACTGATAAATTCAGGATTATATTGTAGATGGCAATTGAAAATGTGTCAAGCAGTATTATTTATCCTTTGAAAATACATATTAAGAATGAATGTAGCTTTCGCGTTCGATAATCTTTAATTGCACAATAAATATGATTTATCTAAAAAGTGTAAGTTGCACTTTAAATCTTTTTAAATTAAGTTGACTGTTCTAATTCGTAATGTAATTTCATGAACTTTTTACGCTATTTGTCTGCTTAATCTTTTTATATTACAATTTAAAGCGTGAGCTACCTAAAATTAGAAGAATTTATTCTATGTGATTTTATATATCTTTATAGTAATTATTGGATGTCTTCAAAAGCATGTATACAATTTTTTACTTTTTTTCTTCATTTTGCATACTAATACCGTAAAATTCTCTTACTTTTTGTTCTATCTCATCAGCTAAATCAGGTGTATCTTTTAATAAAAGTTTGACATTTTCTTTACCTTGTCCTAGCTTTTCGCCTTGATAGCTATACCAAGCTCCTGTTTTTTCAATAACACCTGCTTCAACTCCTAAATCGATAATTTCTCCCTCGCGACTAACTCCTTCTCCATACATGATATCAACTACAGCTGTCTTAAAAGGTGGAGCAACTTTATTTTTAACAACTTTGATGGTAGTTCTATTTCCAACTACTCCATCGCCCATTTTTAATTGTTCATTTCGCCTTACATCTAAACGTATAGTTGAGTAAAATTTGAGAGCTCTTCCACCTGTTGTTGTTTCAGGGTTACCAAATAGAACACCCACTTTTTCGCGTAATTGATTAATAAATATGGCAATTGTGTTAGTTTTACTAATAGTACCCGATAATTTTCTTAGAGCTTGAGACATTAATCTGGCTTGGAGACCGACATGGGAATCTCCCATTTCACCATCAATTTCAGCTTGAGGAACTAAGGCTGCCACTGAATCTATGACAATGATACTTATAGCTTCACTTTTAACTAATGCATCACAAATTTCTAAAGCTTGTTCTCCAGTATCTGGTTGAGATAGTAACAATTCATTAATATTTACTCCTAATTTCTCTGCGTAAACTGGGTCCAAAGCGTGCTCAGCATCAATAAACGCTGCTTGACCTCCTATTTTTTGCACTTCAGCTATGGCTTGTAACGCAAAAGTCGTTTTACCACTTGATTCTGGCCCATATATTTCAATAATTCTACCACGAGGATAACCCCCTACTCCTAAAGCAATATCTAATGATAGGCAGCCACTTGAAACTACATCAACTTTCATATGTTGATTTTCACCTAGTTTCATAATTGCACCTTTACCAAATTGCTTTTCTATATCACTTAAAATTTTGTCTATATCTTTTTCTTGCTTGCTTGCTTCGATTTTTTTCATTATTAACCTCCAAATATTTCGTTGACATTTTCATTGTACATGAGTTTTTTACAAAATGCAAGAGGTTTTTCGAACATAATTTCGCATTTTTGCAATTCTACTCGTGTTCATGCAAAATTGAGACATGAATTTGTAATTTTCAGACAACTTTTTGAAAAAAAATTACTATTCTTTGGAGAATAATAATTCCTTATTTAATAAATAATATTGAATTCCACTGATTACTGAAAAAATGGTAGCAATAATTAGCAAAGCATCCGATACATTAATAGGGATTAATTCAAATGGGAGATTGTAGAAGAAAGCTAATGTGGTGCCAATCATTAAAGTAGCTGTCTTTAACTTACCACTCTTAATTGCTGCTACCACTTTTCCTTTTGAGGCAGCTTGCATTTTAATAGCATCGACAATAGTGTCTCTTAATACTGTAATAACGGGAACTATGATAGGTATCATTCCTTTAAAAGCTAAAATTACTAGGACTGTGTTAACAAGTATTTTGTCAGCAATAGCATCTAACATTTTACCTAAGTCTGTAACCTGATTGTTTTTTCGAGCAAGATATCCATCCACAAAATCTGTAATACTGGCTACTATAAATAGAATGCCAGTTACTATGTATTTTACGTCAATTAGAACACTATCTACTTTTAAAATTGGCCACTGAATACCTATCATATAGAAAGGAAACAGTAATATAAAAATAATTATAAAAGTTAGTATTATTCTTGATACGGTTAACTTAGTTGGTAAGTTCATATTTATACTTCCTCTCCTATTTCATGATTAAATCCTTTTAATTCACTAGACCGTGGTGGTGTTTTAGATACATTATGTAATATAATAAATACCACTAAACTGAAGAACAAGACAATGCTTGCTATCGTTATTATAATTGGTGCCCAATTGATTTTCTCTTTATGTTCAATTGTATATGGAGATTTTATTCTTTCTACTGTTTCTTTTTGTTCTTGTCTATCTCTTTCGTTCTTAATGTCATCTAAACAGATTTTAGAAGTATGTTCAAAGAGAAAATCATTAAATTCATCAACCACTTTATCTGGATTCAAACTTAAGTATTTTGCATACATTTTTACATATTGTTTAAGTTTATATATGTCTTTAAATGCTCTAGTATTACCATTTTCTATATTTTCAAGTTGTGTTACAGAAATATTCATGTCATCTGCTGCTTCTTCTAAGTTTACCCCGTTTTCAATTCTGGTTCTTCTTAAATAACTGCCTAACTCTTTCATTAATAACACCTCTTTATAAACAAATAATATTATAAGCCATGTTCTGTACTCATAAAATGAGTGACAAACATTTATCTACCGTAACATCGGTCCCTAACTTGGTTCTTGTTCCCTTGTTAAAGCTCCCCTACCATAATTTGGGTTTCTCACTCGTGGAGTTTACCTCGTTTCATTTCAGGTTTTCACCCTATTCGTCTCTGTGGCACTTTATTTGAAAAATCATATTCATAGAACTTAGACTTTTCATTTGTCGTTAGAATTATCTACCTTAGGTTATTTTTTCCCTAAGCACGAACGTTACAGACATCACAGTCTGTGTGAGCATGGACTTTCCTCAGCTTTCCTGACACCTGGTGGTGGGAAAACCGCGTTTGTCAAATATTATTCATTATCGTCATTGTAATTATCAGTGGTCTTTGAATCATAATCATCTATGGAATAATTTGCTCGTTCCGTTTTTACTCCATAAACCATTTTTTCCAGTCTAGCAAGTCTTCTCATGATATCGACGTTAGTGACTTCTGGAGAATCATTCTTTTTAACTATCTCAGCATTTATTCTAGCATTACGAAGTTCTTGTTTTAAATTCATATTCTCGGCTAAAAGATTGTTTTTTTCTTGTTCTAGGTTACTGATTATTTTGTTAAATTGTTCATAATCAGTTATAATTAAGTCTAAATACTGATCTACTTCTTTTAAGCGATATCCCCTAGTATCTATTTTGAAGTCTTTTTCTAAGATATCTTGAGTTGTAAGTGCAATCTTGTTTTGATACATCTTCTATCACCAATCCCTTACAGTAATATTATGGCAAATAATGATTATTTTGTCAATTAGAGAGATGTTTGAGT
>CANRBB010000090.1 GCA_947628745.1 uncultured Bacilli bacterium
GGATATGAAATAAAATATCGTGCACACGTTCAAACATATGGCTGGATGGACTGGGTAACAGCTGATGAATCAGAAAGCCTAGCAAGAATTGCAGGAACAGAGGGAGAAAGCAAGAGAATCGAATCATTACAAATATTAATATTAAATGATGCACAAGCAGCAGAATTCGATTTAAGACAAGAAGCAATAAAGGAATTAAAAGCTTATGCTAACTCAACAGAATTTACTATGAATTCAAAATTGTTAGCAAAAACACTTGATGAGCAAATAGGAAAAATAGAAGGTGCTTCAGGTAAATCAGATATAAATGCAAAATTAAATGCGGCTAAAAAAGCTGTTGATGACTTAATGAATGATAGAGAAGTTAAAAATGCAATAACAACTTTATGCAAATCATTGGATGCATATTTTACAACAAAGCAAGATAACTTAGATGTAGCTTTAACAGATGGAGAACTAAAAGGAGTTAAATTACTTGAAGTTTCAAGCGTAAAACAAGCTATAGAAGATGCTAAAGCAGAATTGTACAATAAGGAAACATATGAGTCAACTGACTTTACAGATGTTTCTGGAAAATATTTTGTTGAAGTATATAATGCAGCTAAAAAGGCAATTTTAGATTATGCAGTAGAGTCATTAGAGACTTTATATTATGCAGAAGCTGATGCTGCTCATGGTAACAAAGTATTATCAAAAGGTAATTATTTAGATGCTAAAAAAGATGCAAACACATTAGCTAAATTAGATAAAGATGGAAACATAAGTGAATCTAATTTAAGTGCAATGGCAATGAAAGATTTAAAAGATTTCTTTACAACTAAATTAAAAAGAGATTCAAATATTACTCTATTAAGAACAAATTATGCTAAAAAATTAGATATGACAGGAAAAGATACAAAATGCGACAAAGATGTTAAAAAATATGCTGAGACATTAATACAAAATTATCAGAAACTTAATGACGCTAACTTACTTGAAGACAATATAACAAAATATATTGATGTGTCTTGGATAAAGAGTGCAGTTCAAGATGGTTTAGAGGATATTAAAACAGCGATGAGTGCTCCAGAATTAGAATCAATAATTGAAAGCACAAAATCAAATGCATTAGAAGGTTTAGTAAGATTTGTTACTAAATTAAGAAATGATTTAAGTGGTTTGAACGGAACAGAAAAAGTTCTAAGCGAAGAAGCTATTGCAGCAATAAATAAAGTATTAGCTAGCGAAGAATTAACAGGAGAAACTTTAGTTGATGCATGTAATGCCATGATAGCATCATTAAAGCTTAGTGCGTAATTTAAATATAATTTTATAAATTATAAGAGGGTTTCTTAAGAGAGGACCCAAAAGCAAAAATTCCAGTGATTTCTCACTGGAATTTTTGTAAGTCCACATCAATAAATAGTAATGTGGTATTAAATTTTACTTTGTTCATAGATAATTTTATTTAAATAAGTCAGTAACCATTTTGTCATAACCAGCTATTAATTCTTCAGCTGTTAAATCTTCTTTATTCATTAATGTATTAATAGTTGTTATTTGTTGTGCAGTTAATACTTTTCCTGTATTATTTAAACCATCTAAGTCTGCAACTATCTTATTAACGAAAGTTTTAAGTCCAGCAAGTGCATTAGCTAATGTACTGTTCTCTGTTTCTCTTAATTGTGGTATATTTTTTGCATTTTTCATATCTTCTAAACCTTCTGATATAGCTGTTGCTACCCAAGAAATCTCTTTATAATATTTAACAGTAACATACCCTGCTGGTACTAATCTAGATTTTCCTGCTATTACAGCATTATATGCAGCAAGTTTCGTATTTAGTTCACTTGAATAATCATTAATTTTTTGTTGTAAAGTAACTCGTGTATCTGGTGCTAATTCTTTTAATAAAGGTAAGATTTTTGTAGTAAGTCCAGGAAGATTTTTTGTATCTACACTTCCATCTTCTTTAAGATTTAAAGATTTCAATGCTGCATCATATTGTTCCCAAGTATATACCTTATCTTCAGGTTTATATTCTGCATTATAAATATTTTCTACTTCTTGTTTTGCATATTCTACTAATGCAACCCCTATAGCATCTGTAGCTTCTTTGTAAAGACTATCTTCAGATGTATCAAAATCATCTATCTCATAACTATCTTTATTTAAGAATTCAGCCTTTGCAGCTGCTATAGCTTGTTTAATACTTGGAACTTCAGTAAGTGTTACCTTTAATGTTGTTCCATTTAATGGTTTATCTAAACCATTTTGTGTTAGCCATGTATCAATATCTTTACATAAGTCTTCTACTTCAGCTTTGATTTTACGATCATTCATTACACCATCGATATAACCTTTAGCTGTTATTAAATCTGCATTTATAGCTGTTTTAGTAGTATTAGATTTATCATTAATTAAAGTTATACCTCTTTCAAGAGCTTTTGCTAACAATTCTTTATTCATAGTAAATTCATTTGCATTAGCATAAGCTTTTAGCTGTTGTATTGCCTCTTGTTTAAGATCAAATACTTCTGCCTCTTCTGAACTTAGAATTAAAAATTCTAAAGATTCAATTCTCTTACATTCTCCTTGTGTTCCTGCAATTTTTGCTAAGCTTTCTGATGAATCAGCTGTTACCCAGTCCATCCATCCATATGTTTGTACGTGTGCACGATATTTTATTTCATATCCTTCTAGACCTGTTACAGAAAATTTGATTGCTTCTAATCTCTTTGATTGTCCTTCTGTTCCTACTAATTGATTATTTTCTGTTATTGCTGTCCATCCTGTCCATCCATTTCCTTGGATATGTGCATTGTATTTTAATACTACACCTGCTGGTGCATCAAATGTAACTCTTAAAGCTTCAACTCTTTTGCATTGTCCTTCTGTTCCAGCTATTGAAGTTTCTTGTCCTTCAACTGTACCAGCACTTTTTGTACCCATCCATCCAAGTCCTTGCACATGTGCACTATATGCTAATGTTGGAACGTCTTTATTTGCAACAACTGCGTTTACGCTAGCTGTTGGTATTAATGCTACAGCTAAAACTGCTAGCACTATTAAACTGCTTTTTAAAAAATTCTTTTTGACCATTTTTTTATCTCCTCCCTTTTTACTTAGAGAAGATAGCTATGGTAAAACGCATGAGAATAAATGATTACAACAGATTTATATACCAAAGTATGCAGTAAAAGTATGCAATAAAACTGCGTAATAATTGAAATTTATGGCTTTTTAGCCTGATATTTATTCTCTAAAATACCTAAGTATGCAATAGGGTATGCAGTAGATTGTGTATGAATAAAATTTTATAATAATATTGAAAAAAAGGTGAAAAGATATTATAATATATATAGATAGAAGATTGGAGGAAAAGAAATGCCTAAAAATGTAGATAATCAAATTCAAAGATTTGTTAAAGCAGTTCAAGAACTTCTAGGGAAAAAATTAAAAAAGATTATATTATATGGCTCATATGCTAGAGGTGATTTTAATAAAAGTTCAGATGTAGATATAATGATTTTAGCAGATTTATCTTTTGAGGAAATTGAAAATTACAGAGATCAAATTTCAGATATAGCTTATGATATAGAATTAGATACTGGTATTATTTTATCTCCTATTATAAAAGATATAA
>CANRBB010000091.1 GCA_947628745.1 uncultured Bacilli bacterium
GACTTATTA
Organism: uncultured Bacilli bacterium; assembly: GCA_947628745.1. Lineage (GTDB taxonomy): Bacteria > Bacillota_I > Bacilli_A > RF39 > UBA660 > CAG-417. The sequence goes on from CANRBB010000091.1 coordinate 10, forward strand.
CCATATGTCATAGTCTCCCCTACACTATATATGGCATCACATGGCTTATATTCTTCTGTTTTATGACTTTGACATATTTCTGTGTGCAAAGTTTCAACATTGGCTCTTTTACATAATTTAGTATCAACCTCTACTTTTTCATCATCTGCTTGAACATACTCTACACTAAATTCCATAGATAATGCTTTTTCTGATTTTGGTAGATCTTCTTCATTTAAATCTTTCTTGTATGCTATTCTTACAGTATATGTTTTTGTCTCTTCACTTTTCAAAGCTTGTTTTGCTTTGATTTCCTGTCCATCATTATATGTTACACTATATTCTAAATACCCAGGTAATTTAGAAAGCACTTCTCCATCCATCTTTGACTCTACTAAATTTACCATGCCATCAATACTACCCTCATTTACGACATCAACATTAAACTGGTAAAAGTCTCCTGGTTTAGAAAGCGTTATTTCATATGACACTTTGGTAGGATCAGAATCATTAATTTTAGCTTTCTCAGTAGCCACTACACTTCCCTCAAACTCTTGGACATTCGCAAAATGAATATTCCATGTAGACTTCTTAATACCAGTTGTCCCATTAATATTTAAGGTAGTTGATATTAGAGCATAACCTACTCCTATTAGCATCACCAATAACAATACTACTACCAATAATCTCTTTTTCTTATTCCTTTTTCTCATTCTACTACTGTCCTTTCATATTTTAAGTATCACACCATTTATATCATACCCTGATTATATTTTTATTATACCTTCTTTTTATAGGTAATGCAAGTAGCCTATTTTTAATACCTTTATTTTTTACACTACAAAAACAATCAAAAGATAATTTTTACATTAATCATTACACATTACGATTAGTGCAAACAAAGTTTTTCACAAACTTTATCTTCTATTTCTATTATACCCCCCCCCCGTCGTTAAATTGCAAGAAAAAAATTGCCGTGAAATGTAAAGTTTCAGTGGCAATTTAATATAACATATTAGTTTTTAAAACATCAATTGCAGGCCGGAATCCACGGAGGGTGTCATCATAAGTATCGACGTTGCCCACGTTGCGATGGGCACCACCAACATTCCAGCCACCGTTAGAATTAGCCGAACGAGCGTTTTCTAACCACCAGTGTTTTAGTGCTGTATCTGCATACCAAGTATTTTCTAATAAATATTCACATGTATCTAGTTCCCCTACTATCCATGTACCAGCAGTTATCCCACAGGCTTTATTTACTTCTTGCACAGTTAGTAGACGAGCTGCTTTACCAGTATAAGTAAATGTACCTAACATTCCACCAGTAGTAGTATTTCCTGCATTTTCATTTAGTAATTGTCTTGTTTCATTTAACAATGTTACTTTGCTCCACTGACTCACACTTGGTAACTGAACATATCCAGTTACTGGTCCATGCCAGTTCTCATTACTGGCATCATACGCAAACGTTGCCTTATTATCAGGAACTCCAGCTTTTACATTGTTATAGTAAATTAAGGTTGCATAACCATCATCAAAAGATTTACTTGTTGTATCATAGTAATCACTTACATAATAGAATCTTTCTGTATTACTATTATATACTCCATCACCATTAACATCACAATCAAAGGCATCTCCCGATTTTAATTCACCACTAGTTGTACTCTTATTACCATATGATATAGTCTCTCCCGCACTGTACAATTTATCGCATGGATACCACTGTCCACCATGATCTTCACATATTTCTGTGTGTAAAGTCTCTACATTAGCTCTTTTACATAACTTAGTATCAACATCTACTTTTTCACCATCTGCTTGAACATACTCTACACTAAATTCCATAGATAATGCTTTTTCTGATTTTGGCAGATCTTCTTCATTTAAATCTTTCTTGTATGCTATTCTTACGGTGTATGTTTTTGTCTCCTCACTTTTCAAAGCCTGTTTTGCCTTTATTTCTTGTCCATCATTATATGTTACACTATATTCTAAATATCCAGGTAATTTAGAAAGCACTTCTCCATCCATCTTTGACTCTACTAAATTTACCATACCGTCAATACTACCCTCATTGACAACATCGACATTAAATTGGTAAAAGTCTCCTGGATTAGAAAGTGTTATTTCATATGACACTTTGGTAGGATCAGAATCATTAATTTTAGCTTTCTCAGTAGCCACTACACTTCCCTCAAACTCTTGGACATTAGCAAAATGAATATTCCATGTAGACTTCTTAATGCCTGTTGTTCCATTAATATTTAAAGTAGTTGATATTAGAGCATAACCTACTCCTATTAGCATCACCAATAACAATACTACTACCAATAATCTCTTTTTCTTATTCTTTTTTCTCATTCTACTACTGTCCTTTCATACTTTAAGTATCACACCATTTATATCATACCCTGATTATATTTTTATTATACCTTCTTTTTACAGGTAATGCAAGTAGCTTATCTTTAATACCTCGCCCTTTTTGTACTTCACCTTATACTTTCTGATTTTTCAAATCAAATTAATTTTCAAATTTTTCTTTTTTTGTTTACTTTAACTTACGAGTTTTATAATGATATGTAATTTGCAAATTAATTCCACTGATTTACAACTGCATTTACAACTGTAATTTAATATAACATATTAGCTTTTAGAACATCGATTGCGGGACGAAAGCCGATGTCGCTCGCATAGTACGCATTGTGGTAGTTCACGCGACGGTCATCACCGCTCACACCCCAGACGCGGTAAGAATCGTCCGAACGCGCGGACTCTGCCCAATATCCATATTTTAAACTACTACTAGAATAATATGTATTTTCTAGTAAATATTCACAAGTATCTAATTCTCCAGTTCTATAACTGCCCACCGTTATTCCACAAGCTTCATTTATCTCTTGAACAGTTAGTAGTCTGGCAGCCCTATCAGTATAATCAAATGTTCCTAAAACCTTAGAACCATTACTTGAGGTGGCTTCTCCTTTTTCATTCAACAACTGTCTTGGATTATTTAATAATGTTACTTTACTCCACTGACTTATACTTGGTAACTCTACATAACCAGTTACAGGTCCATGCCAATTCTCATTACTAGAGTCATACGCAAAGGTAGCTGTATTATTTGCCTCACCCCCTTTAACATTATTGTAGTAGATTAAGGTGGCATAATCGCTATTAAATGATTGTTTGGCTGTATCATAGTAATCACTTACATAATAAAACCTCTCGGTACTACTATTATATACTCCATCACCATTAACATCGCAATCAAAAGCATCGCCTGATTTTAATTCACCACTAGTACCACAGTTCCCATATGCAATATTTTCACCTTGCTTATGTCCAGTTGCTCTACAATACGAAGAGCTACTTGATTGATTACATACTTCTGTATGCAATTTCTCAGCCCTTTTACATAGCTTACCC
>CANRBB010000092.1 GCA_947628745.1 uncultured Bacilli bacterium
CTCCAGTTTTGTTTATAACCTGCATAAATACTAATTTTATGATATTATGTATTTAGCAAGGAAATTTGCATAAAATAAAAAGGGAACACTCAATAATCGCATGTTGAGTGTAGCCTGATAAATTTTGACTCCACCTAAATCATTGCTGAGTTAGGTGGATTTCTTTTATATTAAGACTATAAATAGTAAAAGGAAGATAATTATTACTAAAGATAGAATTAAAAAATCCTTACGCTCCATTTGAAAACAACTTACGAACTGTAATGGCTTGTAAGTTTTTATTTTGTATAAACCGCCATACAATTAAAGCAATAGCTAAATAGCTACTGCACGATTAAGACTTAAAAGAAAAAATCACTTTCAAATAAATTAGAATAAATAGTACCACAAGTAATACTAATTATTGTTGCGATAACAATTATTTTGTATCAATATATTCATTAACCATTCAGAAAAGTTTAGCTCTAAAATGGCAAAATAATCTTTAAGTTCTTTGCTAATATTACTATAATATTTACTCATATATCTTATTTTTTATTAAGTTCTTACCTTAGTTTTTTATCAAGTTCTTTAATTCAGGAGATGAAAATATTCCTTTAAAAAGATCTCCCATCACATCATATTTAGCTTGATTTTCAATATAACTAAAGCCTTTACCTAATTCTAGCAAAAATTCTTTTAAATGTTCTATGATATTTTTTTCTAAATCAGATTCTAGATAATTCGTATTTTCTTTTATATCCAAAAACTTTAAAAATCTTTTACTAAATCTTTACTTGTTTTTAGTATTTGATCTTTTTCCGATAATTCTAATATTTTTCAATACCCCCTGTATTTTAGTATAATTCATATATAATTTTTATAGAAAGAGGCATAGTTCGTAACTTGTAGTTTAATCGCTCCAATTTTGCTTTAACTTACATAGACATAATTTATATGATACTATGTATTTGGCAAAAGAATTTGTATAAAATAAAAAGAAGAACATTTGAGCCACAAATGAATATCGCCTCTATATTAATAGTATTGGCACTCTATCTGAGTGTTTTTTATAACTACCAATATAAAAATAGTAAATTGAAAAAGATAATACAAGAAGGAAAAATAATGTATTCTCTTTTTTTAATTTCTTTTAGTATTAGAAAAGGCATCCAAAAACTTAGATCCCTATAAATTATATTATAAAACAGGTAAACTAAAAGATTTTACTATGACCATAAAATTTGTTATAATATACCCGTATAGGAGTTATGATGAATAGTAAATTAATTGTAAAAAAACTTATTTTAGAAAGAGATAAAATAGAAAATTTCAATGCTTATCCCTTTAATATAGAAATTGTAAAGAACTTCCACGAATTAGATTTTAAATCTCAAGTTACTTTTTTTGTTGGAGAAAACGGTATTGGTAAATCCACTTTTATCGAAGCTATTGCAGTAAGTTTAGGATTACCCGCAGAAGGTGGAACTGAAAACTTTAAATATGATACAAACAATACCACTTCTAATTTAGCTGATTATTTAAGAGTTGGCACTTTTAATAAACCCAAAATGAAATTTTTCTTGCGAGCAGAAAGTTTTTATAATTTTTCTAGCGAAGTACAAAGATTAGTTGAAGAAGATAATTTTTGTACGCTATATGATGCATACGGTGGCAATTTACATGAATGTTCGCACGGAGAATCTTTTATTAAATTAGTTCAAAATAGATTTACTGACCATGGATTATATATTTTAGATGAGCCCGAAGCAGCCCTTTCTCCCCAAAGACAATTATCATTACTTTATTTAATAGATCAATTAGTACAAGAAGGAAGCCAATTTATAATCGCCACTCATTCCCCTATTCTAATTAGTTACCGTGATGGAGTAATTTTAGATTTAGATAATAATTTTCAAGAGGTAGACTATAAAGAAACAGAAATATATTCACTATATAAAATGTATTTAGATAACTCCGAAGAAATGCAACATAAATTGTTTGATAATTAAACAATGAAAATAATTTAAAGATTTAAAAAACATGGAAAAAGGCTAATCATTGAGGTTTGATATTAAAATTTGATAAAAGTTTCTAATTGCTAATTCAAATCAAATTAACCTCCATGCTTATATCTTCCATGTTTCTAAATAATATTTATATCTAATCATTATGTATTAATAACTAATTACTAAATGTTTTTCACCATAATTCTATAAAATTAATCTTTCTTATTATTTGGGCTATTAACATTATCAGGTATAATTTCTGGTATCTTATTACTATCTTCCATAAGTACATCTTTTAAAAGTGACTTAGGTGTTCCATCATACGTTCTAGCATTTACATTACTACTAGTTGGTGCCTGTATCCCATTAGACTGAAAGTCTATTATTGATTGTTGATTCACAGAACTTCCTGTTCGTGGTTTATTAAATTGCCTCTCCCCATTAATTTCTTCAAAACTATTTATAGAATTATTTATCCTTGCTACATTTTCTTGATCACTTAAAAATTTTTCACTCTTATCATTCATCTCTGTATTAAGTAATGGTAATGTTCCTAAAAGGTGGGCATCATCTTTATCCTTGCTTTTTTTATCTTCTATCTTAGTCTTAATTTTCTTAATAAAACCTAAAATAATCATAATTATCAATAATAAAGCTATGCCTATACTTATATAAATATTAGTCATATTATATAATTCAAATTCAAAGTCAATTGATTGATTTTTATTATCTACCAAATTCCAAATCAAACTCTTTTTATTATTTTTTGTATCAGATGCATTACTACTAATAGCAGAGTAAGGTAAATTCACATTTACTTTTAAATCTAACTGATATTGCGCACTATACTTATCAATATCAGCCAAACTAGTATCTGATTCTACTCCTGTAATATGTTCATCACTGGATACATCTGTTGTATTATTAGTATTAGGTTCATCAAAAACAAAATGAGCAGTATACTTATTTTTTATAAAGCCTTTCTTTACTTTAAACATATAATTGTCTTTATTTTCAGCTAATAAGTTATATTTTTTGTATTTAGTTGAACTTAATGTATCTATATTTTTAATAGCTTTTGACAATTTAAGGCCTTTCATATTATCTTTATCATAATCAGTAATTATAAATCCTCTATCTATTAATGCCTGCTTATCACCACTAGATAGTAATTGATCATCACCCAATAGTTTAGTATCAACTGCATATATAACGGCAAAATTCATAGACTTATCTTTTTTTATATCCATGTTAACATTACATTTTACACAACCAGTCATCAAACAAATTAATAAAATCAGTATTATACTATTTCTTGCTCTCTTAATCATATATTTACTCCCTTAACTACTACCTTATAAACTATTTATATT
>CANRBB010000093.1 GCA_947628745.1 uncultured Bacilli bacterium
TATTTTAGTAATTTAGTTAACATTTAAATTCCTCCCTAAATATTTTATCAATGGTGCTGTGTTTTTTTGCCCGTAAGTTATCAGCGGTATCTGACTCTATTATTTCGCCATTTTTTAAGAAAATAACATCATCTAAAATATTTTCGATATCTGAAATCAAGTGAGTGGAGATAATAATACTAGCATCTTTGTTAAAATTAGATATTATTGTTTCTATAATATAATCTCTACTGGCTGGGTCTACTCCTCCGATTGGCTCGTCTAGAATATATAACTCGGCTTCTCTACTCATAACAACTATCAATTGGACTTTCTCTTTAGTTCCTTTAGACATTGTTTTTATTTTTTTGGAGATATCTATATTTAAGTCGTTAAGAAGTTCTAACGCTTTGTCCTCATTGAAGTCTTGATAAAAATCTTTAAAAAATTTTAATAATTCTTTGACTGTCATGTTTTGATCAAAATAAGTTCTTTCTGGTAAATATGAGATAATCTTTTTACTTTCTATACCTGGTTTTTGTCCTTTAATGAGAATCTCTCCATCTGTGGGTGTTAAAAGATTATTGATTAATTTTATCATGGTAGTCTTTCCTGAACCATTTGGTCCAAGTAGTCCATAAATTTTTCCTGGACATATTTTAAGATTTATGTTTTGTAAAGCTTTAAACTTTCCATAATTTTTGGTAACGTTTTTAAATTCTAATAAATTCATAAATTATTGTATGATATATGAGTATTACAAAAAATGGTGTCTTTTGCAAACTATATAATCATGTCCTCCTTATTTTTTCTTTGTTTTATATGTGTATTTTATATGGTGAAATATTGATGAAATCTTGTAGCTATTATTGAGTTAAGATTAGAGGTGGTGTTATTGGTATGTATGGTATTAGTTACTGTTTGTTTTCTTTTAAGTATGAGATAATTTCTGCTTTGGTAATATTTAGCTTATTCATATCAATAATAAATTTATCTACAGTTTCCTTTAAAATTTTATGGCGATACTTTTCAATAATAGCCTTATCTTCAGTAATAAATTTACCACTGGTTCTTTTTGTGATAATGAGTCCTTCCTCTTCAAGTTCTGTTAAAGAGCGCTGAACGGTATTGGGATTTGTCTTAGTTAACAATGCAATTTCACGTACTGACGGAATTCTACTTCCTATTTTGTAGGTTCCTACAATAATTTGAATTGCCAACTGTTTAGCAATCTGTTTGTATAGGGGCTCATTACTGTTGAAATCAAAATCCATAAGCACCTCCTTTGTGTTAATTAACTAATACAAGTATACAATTGTAATTAGATTGTGTCAACCCTATATTTTTTTAGTTGAGACGCTTTATATTTTTTTAGTTGTGATGCCTTTTATTTTTTAGTTGTGATGCCTTTTATTTTTTAGTTGCTATGCCTTTTATTATGCTTCAAAAATACTAGTGTTTAAACATTTGCTCACTAATATGTGTTTGTAAAGTTAAGTATTTAATCAAAAAAAATGCCTAAAGCATCTTCCATACATATAATTTTGAATTTTTATTGTGATAAATGGCAATGGGAGAATTGTTGTATTTTAGGATAACTTTATCCTGAATATTATATTTATTCTCTAATTCTACCCCATTTTTTACTTTTTGATATTCATTTGAAGAAATTTCTATAACTGGGTAAGCGAAAATGTCTTCTACTTTCAATAGTTTATAGTTTTTATTGGTAATATCTTCTAAAGTACAACTTTGTTCTAGGCAGAAATATCCTTGCCTAGTTCTTTTTAAATCAGTCATTGTCATTGGGCAATTTAGATTTTTCCCTATGTCCCTTATTAAACTACGAATATAAGTACCTTTGGAAACGCTACAACTAAAGGTAAAGCTATCTTTACTTTTTGAAAGGAGCTTAATTTTATTTATGGTAACTTCTTTTTTAGGAAGAGATACCTTTTGATTATTTCTAGCATATTCGTAGAGCTTTTTACCATTTACTTTTACAGCAGAATAAATCGGCACTTCTTGAAGGTATGTTTTTTGAAAAGAATTGATAGTTTGTTCTAGATTATTTAAGTTATAATGTTTCTCTTCGTTTAAGACTTTACCAGTAATATCTAATGTATCGGTTTCAATTCCTACTTTAACAGTGGCAATGTATTCCTTATCTTGAGATGTAATTTCATTTGTTAATTTGGTGTAGCGTCCCAATGTTAAAACTAAAACTCCGGTAGCTAGTGGATCTAAGGTACCCGTATGTCCAACTTTCTTAGTGTCTAATTTTTTACTTACAAAATCGACAACATCATGAGAGGTTATATTTTTAGGCTTATTAATAACAATTACACCATCTAAATTATAATCATGATAGTACTCTTCTAAGGTAAGATTTTCGTTATAAATTATTTGGGCACTCTTTACTCCAACATAACGAATATGTCCTGCTTGGAAACAAACTCCTGTAATTTGTTCTTTGTGTTTAGGATAACGTAATATAAAGCCAAATTCAGAAAGATTGTCTAAAATTTGATTATATATTGGATTGAAGTTTTTATCTTTTGCCAATAGTTCTGATATTTTTTGATATGGTGAATTGGATAAGGATATGACTATATCGATGCAAAGTCCAGTTTGATGTTCATTTAGCTCTAGCAAAGTTTTGTTATTTTCGATTTTGTTATTTTTTTGGTAGAATTCTACTTCTTCTTCGGAAAGATAAGCCCTAAAAATATCAATATTAATATTTTTAGTTTGTAGATACTGTTTTAATTTTAAAAAATATTCATAAGTCTTTTTTTCTATGTATATATCTTTATTTTCAAAGTTAGTGTACTTTAGTAATTTTAAATTTTGAATCTTATTATGGTCTAATTTATGATTCTGATTTATTAAAATCTTATAATCCATCATTTTGTCGAGTGAAAGGACTCAACTTCACCTCTCTTTTCTTATATTATAAAGACTATACCAACACGCGTAAAGATAAAGGCATCAGAAGTCTCATGAAAAATGTATTAGTATATATTTACTATAATACCGTTTTTTTAAAGTTTTTTATATGATTATGCTTATGTTGCTTTTTCTTGTCGTGGCAATAAATTTATTATGGAAATGGCTAGGTAAATGATAAGCTTTTTTATTTTAGCATAGGAGGATAAAATTTTCTAGTAGGAATTATGGGCATGTTAATCATGACGACATGGATTGGTTAGTTATGTAAGATATGAATTTATTGATATTATGTTGGATGTATTATGTCGGCTATTGGTTTATTGATATTATGTTGGATGTATTATGTCGGCTATTGGTTTATTGA
>CANRBB010000094.1 GCA_947628745.1 uncultured Bacilli bacterium
CTGTTACACCTATTATTCCTCCTATTGCACCTTCTGTTGCAGTTATATTTGCATTATTTACGCAGTTTGTTATTTTTAAATTATGTGTACCTATAATTCCTGCAATTCCTCCTGTGTGATGTACTGATATAATATTTCCCGTATTTTCGCAATTATCTATTATTACTGATGTTGTACCATCTATTAAGTAACTTTCACTACGTGTTCCGTATTTGTATCTTGTTGCTCTTGCTAAAATTCCTCCTGACATCGTTTCATTATAAACTTGACTAGATCGTATTGACGTAATTTCTCCTGTATTTTTGCTATTTAATATTTCTATATTAGTTGTATTTGCTGATCCAACTATTCCACCTATTTGACCAAATCCTTTAACACTAGAATTATTTTTGCAATTGTCAATATATGTTGGTATATTTGTAGTTCCTATTAAGCCTCCTGCTCCACCTTTTCTTCCACTCTGTTCTTCAATATTACTTGTATTCTCATTAATACAATTTTTTACATGTATTTGTCCTTTTTCAGATTCTACTGCTTCTGCAATTAAACCTCCTACATGTGCTTCTCTTTGTGCATTAATTGCATTATTTATTTTAGTTGTTATAGTTGCTTTATTTGTTGCATTTTCTAGAATTACATATGCATTTGTTTTTCCTATCATTCCTGCTGCGTTTCCACCTGCTATTACATTTCCACTATTTGTACTATCATAAATACTTGTTTTATTTGTTATCCATTCTACTTCTTCATAGCTTGAATCTAAGTATTTTATTCCTGTATTTACTATTTCTCCATCATTTATATATTCTTCATTATTAAATTGTTCCTCTGTTATTATACTACCTTCTACTCCAATTACATATTTTTGATTTGTTTTATCCCATTTTTTAATTACTTTTACTCTTATGTAATCGTTTGTTAATATTTCATATCCATCTGCTGTTGATATTTGTTTTAAGTAATATATATCACTACTTACTGAATTTATTGTTATACCAGGTATTGTTATAATTCCATTACTTTCTTGCACAATTCCTTCTGTAATTTTTTGTTTTTTCATATTATATATTTCATATTTTGCATTTTCAATAAGATTTAAAGTTTTTGCCTCTACTGTTTTTAATTGCAAATTATATTCACTAGTAACAACTGTATTTCCTGTTACTAAGTCTACTATCATGTCATTTGAATCAAATGTAGCATATATTGTTTCCCAATTATGATCGCTATATTCTGATCTTCCAATAAATCCTCCTGCATTAAAGTTTTCTGCTGTAATTGTTCCTGTGTTTTCTGCATCATTGAACATAACAGCACCATTTACAAATCCAATAAAGCCTCCTACATTTGAACCTTTACATGTTTCACTAGTAAAAGTAGAAGCATCAACTTTTGCACTTACATTTATACCATTTGTGCTTTCTCTTACTATTACACTTGTATCATTCTTATTTTGTCCTATAAATCCTCCTGCATTTGATACTTGTGTAGTTATGTTTCCTGTTGTATGACAATTTTCTATGTATAGATTTCCTGCTATTCCTATTAATGCTCCAACTGCATATTCTTTTTCTGCTTCCTCTGTTTCTATTTCTGCACTACTTGTTATTTCTATATTTACATTATCTAATGTTAAATCGTAAATTGCTCCTTCAAAATCTGCAAATAATCCATTTACTTTTTGTGAATCATCTGCATGTATGGTTAAATTTTTAATACTATGCTCATTTCCATATATTATACAATTTTTTATTCCTGTAATTGGATTCCATTCTTCGTTTTCTAAATTTATATCATTTTCTAAACTATATATTTTATCTGATTGTATATTTTTTAAATCATCTACTGTTGAAATAGATATTTTTTCTGAATCTTTTATACGTAAATCAACTTTTACATTTTCAATATCACATTTTGTTTTTATTTCCCATTTTCCTGTAGTACTTTTTATTTTTGTGATTTCTACTTTTATAGAATAATTAATTTCATTTGCATATCCTGCTGGTGGTTCTGCTTCTTCTATGTAGTAAACATCTGTACCTTCATTTATGGCTGATATTGGAAATTCTAATACTCCTTTTCCATTAGTTGTTTGTGTTTGTATTACTTTTTTCTCTTCATCTAATAAATTAAACTTTGCTCCTGCAAGTAATTCTGATGTTTTATCATCAATTTTATTTATTCTTATTGTGTATCCTACTACTTCTCTTCTATTTAATATTACATTTTCAAAATCTGTACAATCGTCATCACTTTTTATATATGAATCTGCTGTTGATGCATAACTTTCTTGCTCTTTATATGTATCTATATTTTCTATAAATAAGTTTCCAAATGTTGAATCATAATCTTCTTGATTTGCTTGAGATATTTTAGCTACAGCAACTAATCTACTACTTGCTTGTGTATTTCCTTCAGCTGTTACAGTACATACGATAGGAATTTCAATATAATCTATTCCTGAATCTGAATAACCTTTTATTGTTTTTTCATTATAATTTGCTGTAGATATTATTCCTGTATCCTCGTTTTTTGTCCATCCATTTTCTATATTTGTTAAACTTGTTGTAGAAAATTTTAAGCCTTCAGATAATTGTACCTGTATTTCTCCTACACTACCTTCTATAGCACCTTCATTATATATTCTAATTACAAACTCAATTAAATCTCCGCTATGTACATCATATGGCACTTTTGTATGATTGTAATTTGCTTTACTATTTTCTGTTTTTAGTACTGGGTTCCTTTGATTTATATCAATTCCATTTACTCTATTTATATACATTCTTGTAACTAAATCTGTTTTTGATGGTACAAATACTAAATTTGCTGTATAGTTGCAAATTACATTATCAAGACTTACAGTTCCATTTTCTTCAATATCAACTAATTCGTGTAAGATTACATTTCTTGATTTTTTATCCATATAAAATTTATAATTTGAATAATCATATCCATATCCATCTTCAAATTCTACAATATATGAATATCTATCTCTACATTTAACTGTTACTTCTCCGCTTACTTCTTCTCTTGTTTCAGCATTTAATATTTTCATTCCTTCAACTGATGGAAAATTTATTGTATGTGTACAATCTAAATAATGTATTTCTGGTTGCTCACTATTAGATGTATTTACCAATCTTGATAAGTCAAATTGTATATCTTCTTCATAATCATTTATATATATGTTTTTTATTGAATTAATTTGATTGTTTGAACCTATTGATGTTAAATTTGTTCCTATATATAATTCTTCTAATGAAGTACAATTGTAAAATGCATAATTT
>CANRBB010000095.1 GCA_947628745.1 uncultured Bacilli bacterium
ACAAAATAGTTGATAATTTAAAAAACTACTAAATTAAAAAAGAAGAGAGGAAATGTATATGATGAAAAAAGTAAGAATAGGTATACTAATAATACTTGTAATTGTAGCAGCTATATTCTTGAATACAGAAATAAATAGCATAAATAATAAAAACAAATCGCAATATAATGCAATTCAAGAAGGGAAAGCACTTCCAGGTAGTGAAATAAATTATACAACTGTATTACAATCTTCAACAATAACAATAAAATGTGTAGATACCAATGGAAATACAATAGCACAAGATAAAGTTATATCAGGAGAAGTAGGCAAAGAGTACATTGTACAAAGACCCGAAATAACAGGATATGTAGCTTCTGAAGAAGAACCGATAAACAAAAAGGGTATATTAACACTAGAGCCAATAGAAGTAACATTTATATATAAATCAGCTATGGACTATATAGACTTAAATAGTGAAAACAACAATGTTTCAATACAAGTACAAAATAAAAAACAACCAAATGAATATGATTTAATAATGGTAAATAAAGGAACAGAAGAAAGCTTAATAAGTGGAGGAAAATTTGAATTAACATCATCAAGCCAAGAAACATTGGTACAAAATTTATCATCATATAATGGAGAAGTATTGATAGGGCAAATAACAGCAAATGACGAAACAGAGGAAACATATTATATAAAACAAATAGAAGAAATTAAAGGATATAAAGCAATATCTTCACCAATAGAATTAAAATTACAAAAGAGTTGGAATGAAGAAAACAAAAAATATGTAATAAATTTACTTGATGCTCAAAACGAAGAAAATGTTAATATAGAAATAAAAGATCAAAAAATAATAATTACAGTAAATTATGAAATAAAAGAAATAGAATATAATGTACAATTAAAAAATACTACAAAATCAGGTACACTACTAGAAGGTGGAAGTTTCATAGTAAAAGACGGAGAAGACAACATAATATCAGAAGGAAAAACAGTAAATGGATTACTTTCAATAGAAAAATTAACTATAAATAAAGAATTTGAAAAGAGATATTATATAACACAAACTCAAGTAAAAGATGGATATTTAATAGAAAGTAAGCCTATAACATTAATGCTTAAAGGTACATGGAATGCACAAGAACAAGAATTTAAAGTAGAAGTAAAATTAGAAGCGTCAAGTACATATACAGACATAGAGGAAGAAGAAACATCAACAACAGTAATAATAGCAAATGATATATTAGGTGGATTCTATGATTTACAAGTAATTCTAAAAGATACAAATGGAGATTTAATAAAAGGAGAAGGAAAATACAAAATAACAAATTCACAAGGACAAGTATTATATGAAGGATATACTGTTAATCAAAAAATAATACTAGAAGAAATAGAAATTCTAGATGCAGAAGATGACATATATTATATAGAACAAATAGAAAAGCCAGAAAGATATGATTTAATATCAAATGAAAAAGTAGAAATTAGAATAGAAAAAGCATTAAATTCAGAAGATAATGAATATGATGTTTCAAGTGTAATAGGAGAAAATACCGAAATAGTTAATGGAATAGTAAAAGTAGGAATAATATATGAAAACAACGAAAAGAATGATTTAACAATAACACAATTCATATCAAAAGTAAACGAAGAAGAACAAAAAAGAGAAACAAAAGTAGAAACTGAAAATAATAAAATCAAATTTATACAAGAAGAAACACCAGTAGAGGTTATAACAGGACAAAATGTTGAATTTACAATCAGAGTATATAATGCATATAGAACAGCATATTCAATTCCATATATATACGATTATATACCAACAGGATTAGTATTCTTGCCAGAAGATGAAACAAATATAAAATATGGATGGAAAATGTATGATAAAAATGGAGTATCAACATCAAACATTAGTGATTTAGCATTTGTTGCAACAGATATATATTCAGAAGAATCATTAAAATCATACTTTGAAGAAGAAGCATATAAAGAGGTAAAAATAGTTTTAAAAGTTAGTGAAAGTGAATTAAGCAAAGAAAATAGAACAATTTATAATGAAGTAACTATAGAAGATACAGAAAATGATATAGACTTAAATAATAATAATAGCATAGAAACATTAAAGGTAAAATATTTTGATTTAAGTATAAATAAATATATAAGTAGCATATCTTTAAAAAATAATACAACTTCATCACAAGTAGAGAGAAAAATAGAAGACAAAGGTAAAGTAGTAAAAAGAGAAATAAAAGCAAGTGACGTAAATTCAACAACAGTAGATATAATATACACAATTGTAGTAACAAACGATGGAGAGATACCAGGATATGTAAAAGAAATAACAGATTATTTGCCAAACGAATTAAAAGTTAATATACAAGACAATGCAGGTTGGGTACAAGTAGATAATAAAGTATTAAACAGCACATTAAAAGATAAATTGTTACAACCACAAGAAAGTGAAACTTTAGAATTAGTTGTATCATGGAAAAGATCTTCAGAAAACTTTGGAACAATACAAAACATGGTAGAAATTACAAAAGATTACAATGAATACGGAGCAAAAGATATTGTAGAAGATAACAGTAAATCAAGCGAAGAATTTATATTATCAATAAAAACAGGAGAAACAAGAATACAAATATTATTAATAATCTTTATAACATTATTAATAATAGCAGGTACTGCATATCTTATAGTAATCAAAAAATCAAGGAAAAAAGAAAATTAGAAAATAAACAAAAAAACTCTCCTTGCCTCCCTTACATAAGGGAGGTGGCGCGAAGCGCCGGAGGGTTCTATTTATGTCTTCAACAAACAAAAAAAAATCCCCTGTCACTACGTGACATCCCCTTACTGTAGGGAACGACGCCCTCTTGGCTCCCTTATGTAGGGAACGACGCCCTCGTCGTTCCATGCTCCGAAGGCACACCCAAAACAATTATATGCATCCATGACCCTTGGCTCCCTTATTTAAGGGAGCTGTCGCCAAAGGCGACTGAGGGTTCTTTTCATGTCTTCAACAAACAAAAAAAATCCCCTGTCACTACGTGACATCCCCTTTAAATAAAGGGGACAAGGGATTACAGAAAGCACTTGCTTATACACTGTAGGGAACGACGCCCTCGTCGTTCCGTCACTCCGAAGACCCTTGCCTCCCTTACCTAAGGGAGGTGGCGCGAAGCGCCGGAGGGTTCTTTTTCACACCTTCAAACAAATTAAA
>CANRBB010000096.1 GCA_947628745.1 uncultured Bacilli bacterium
TTATTCTTTCTAACTATAGAGTACCATATTATGAATGATTTTTCTATGTTTCCAATTTAACTAGCACAACGCGTTAGGTATAATTGTTTTATGTTTAGTAATTAGTATAACTATTGGTTATGCTTTGATATCTACTACTTTAACATTAGGAGGAAAATCTAATGTTGAAAGGGGAGAGTAGAATAGGAGAAAATGAGAAAAAATATATTGAATACCGAGTTAGATATGATAATGGAGCAGAGCTAAATATTAATGACTTACTTAAGGCAAAAAAAGTAAAAACAGTAGAAGTAATGCTTTTATATAAAGATGATATAACAGAAGAAGATTTACCTAAGACGACAGGACTCTAAAACTAAGTCTAGAATTTAACTATGTACAAAAAGAAGATAGTGCAAAAGAAGTAGAACCAAAGTTATGTAAAAGAGCAATTACTTTACACACAGAAATATGTAAAGTGCATAGTGTGACTATAAGCCATGTGATGCAATATATAACGTAGGTGATACAATAACTTACAGGATAAGCACATGAAACATAGTAATCAAATGTGAAAAAATCACATAAAACGCTTGAAAAATACAAAAAAATATGTATAATAATCTACACAAATGAGAAAAATTATAATATAATGTAATAGAATAGGATAGGAGGAACATTAATGTTAATAGGTTTTAAGGTGAAAAATTTTAGATCTTTTAAAGATTTACAACATTTTTCTCTATTAGCTGGTAAAGTTAGGAATAATGATAGTCACATTGTGGAAATTGGAAAGCACAAAGTATTAAAATTCTCTGGAATGTTTGGTGCTAATGGTTCCGGGAAATCAAATTTTATTTTGGCATTAAGCATGGTACAAACTATTATGAGTAAGGGTATTGAAGCATTAATAAATAATTTATATTATAGGGGCTCAGAAACCTTAAAAGATGAAGATTCATATTTTGAATATGAAATCGCTTTAAATGATAAAATGTATTCATATGGATTTGAGATTAATATTTCAAAAAAAGAAGTTATATCTGAATGGCTTATTGATATGACTAAAAACACTGAAAAAATTATTTTTGAGCGTGATTTAAAAATGAATTTAAGTAATACAGGCTATAAAAAAACCAATAGTATATTTTCAAATTGTCTAGCGGAGATGAAAAGTAACAGATCAGAATTGTTTTTAAAGGAAATAATAAGAAGAATTTCAATGTCTAAAAATGATGATGAGTTTTTTGATGATATTCTTAGTGTATACAGATTTTTAATGTTTGATATGATTATTGTTAAACCACAAACTCATAAATTATTTGATATTGATTATTATAAAAGAAAAGAAAAGATACTTAAAATACTAGAAGCATTAGACATTAATATAACTGATATTGATAATGAGCAGACAGATATAAAAAATATTCAAGCGAAATTACCAGATAATGTTTATGTAGATTTAATGCATGATATAGATTTAATGACATCAAGATTTAATAAAATTAGTTGTACTTTAAGAATTGAAAATGACTTATATACAATAAAAAAACTTTCAGATGGAAGATATGATGTAAATACATTAAAATTTAAACATAAAAATAGTAATAGTTCTTTTGGAACATATGAAGAATCTGATGGAACCATTAGAATACTTGAATTAATTGATATTTTACTTTCAAAAAATAAATTGTTTTTAATAGATGAATTAGATAGTAGTTTACATCCAGTTTTGGTTGATGGATTATTAAAAATATTTTTGAAAGCCAATACTACTAACCAATTGATAATTACGACGCATGAATTAAAAACTTTAGATTTTGATTTAGTAAGAAGAGATGAAATTTGGTTTGCTGAAAAATCAGAAAATGGAGATTCGAAAATATATTCATTAGAGGAATTTAAAGATGTTGCAAGATTTGATAGAAAAATTGATAAAGCATACATGGAAGGTAGATTTGGTGCAATAGCCACTATAAATACTGATTATGAGAATTAAAGAACCCTTTGCACAAGAAAGACTATCAGAAGAAAAGAGTTATAGAGCAAAATATTTTATTGCTTCTGAAGGCCAAACCACAGAACCTAGATATTTTGAAAAATTAAATCAATCAATTATATCAGAAAATGTAACAATTATTAATATATTAAGAGATTATGCTAATTTAGGAAATAGCAATCCAACATATTTGATAAAATTACTACAGGAATTCCTAAACAACAAAGATTCAGAAGTTTCTGTTGCAGAGTTAAAAAATAAAATTTCAAATTGGGATCATGAAAATCCTAGCAAAATAGATTTAAATATAATAAATGATAAGTTGGATAAAATTTATAAATCAAATGATTATAAAATACCGTATGTTGAATTAGAAAATTTGTTTATGCATTTATTTAAAAGCGACGTTTATAAAGATTTAGCTTCTCATTTTTCTTTATACTTTATTGCACAAGATGTTACTTATTCACCAACTACAGATTCGTTAAATATGGTAATAGATCGTGATAAAGATAGCTTTACCGAGAAACAGTATGATGAAGTAATAAAATTTTGTGATGAGAATAAAGTTAATTTATATGTTAGCAATCCTAATTTTGAATTTTGGTTATTACTGCATTTTAAAGAAATTGAATACGAAGATAATCAAAAAATGCTAGAAAATCCAAAAATTAATAATTCTCGAAGATATCTTGAAAAAAGATTACATGACATTTGTAAATATACAAAGACAAGATTTTCATTTGAACCATTTGAAAAAAATATACATGATGCAATATTAAGAGAAAAAAATTATGAAGAAAATGTTCATAGATTAAAAAATAATTTAGGCACAAATATTGGAAAACTTGTTGATCATATAATAAAAGACGAAAATGAAAAGTAGTGTTTAAGAAAATAGCACTACTTTTTTAATTATGATTTGTCAATAACAAAAATACTAGTAAAAATAAATAAAAATGAATTTAATGATAATAATATTAAGATGTTATATACAATAGTTATGATTATAAAAACAACTTTTGTAGAAAATATTTTAAAATTCT
>CANRBB010000097.1 GCA_947628745.1 uncultured Bacilli bacterium
ACTGAACGGTACGTACGGTGGTGTGAGAGGGTATCATATCAATAAATAAAATTATTGAAAATTTACTCTACTCGATTTTAACGACGGGGGGGGGGTATAATGGGAATGAGAGTAAATAATAGAAAGTGAAAGTATGAAAAACAAAAGATTGTTAGCAATCAATGAAAAAATAGTCGCTTTTGTTGTTTTCATAGTGTATGAAATTTGGAGGAATTGTTTTATGAGAAATAAGAGGGTAAATAAAATAATGATAATCGTAGTATTATTTTTGTTTATGCTAATGGGAATAGGTTACTCATATCTATCTAAAACATTAGGAGTAAGTGGAAACGTCACAGTAAAGTCTAAACTATGCAAGAGAGCAGATCCTTCTACATTACACATAGAAGAGTGTAAAGCACATAGTGGTAATTTTAGTGCATGTGATAAATTATATAGTGTAGGAGATACCATTACATATGGTAACAAAAATACAACAAAGGGCGAATTAACTTCAGGAGACGCCTTTGACTGTGATGTGGATGGTAATGGAGTTTATGATAGTAATACAGAAAGATTTTATTATGTAAGTGATTACTACGATACAACCACTAAATCATTCAATGACAAGTATGCTACTCTGATTTACTATAATAATGTAAAGGTAGGGAAACCAGATAACGTGGTTACACTTACCTACGACGCAAGTAATGAAAACTGGCATGGACCTGTAACAGGATACGTTGAGTTACCAAGTACAAAAGAGTGGAGTAAAGTAACATTGTTAAATGAAACGAGGCAGTTACTAAATGAAAATGCAGGAAATACTGCTGTTGGTGGAATCTTGACAACATTTACTTACACTGATAAAGTTGCCAGATTATTAACTGTTCAAGAAATAAACCAAGGATGTAATATAATGGTTGGTACCTTTACACCAGGAGAGCTGGACACCTGTGAATATTTATTAGAGAACACATGGTATTCAGACCCCAATCTTCATCATTGGTGGTTGGAAACCGTTCTTTTGGCTGATGCCAACTGTATTTGGGACGTTAGCGGTTTAACTCGCCACGTAGGTCGAAGTCTTGCAGGAAATACTACAAACCATGGTATTCGCCCTGCCATAGATGTAGCCAAAACTAATATTGATTACTAAAAGTTGCAGATTCTGCAATTTTTTCTTGCAATTTAACGACGGGGGGGGGGTATAATGGAAATGAGAGTAAATAACAGAAAGTGCAAATATGAAAGGCAAAACATTGTTAGCAATCAATGAAAAAATAGTTGCTTTTGTTGTTTTCATAGTGTAAAAATTGGAGGAATCATTTTATGAGAAATAAGAGGGTAAATAAAATAATGATAATCGTAGTATTATTTTTGTTTATGCTAATGGGAATAGGTTACTCATATCTATCTAAGACACTAGGAGTAAGTGGAAATGTCACAGTAAAGCCTGATTTAACTATATGTAAAGAAAATCGAGGTATCTCGACGGATGGGAAATTATGTAAAAGGGCTGAGAAATTGCACACAGAAGTATGTAATCAATCGGATAATTCTCTTTATTGTAGTGGTGCTGGACATAAGAAAGGTGAAAATATTGTTTACGGAAGTTGTGGTACTAGTGGTGAATTAAAATCGGGTGACGCCTTTGACTGTGATGTGGATGGTGATGGTGTCTATAATAGTGCAACTGAAAGATTTTATTATGTAAGCGATTACTATGATACAACAAGTAAATCCTTTAATGATGATTATGCTACTTTAATTTATTACAATAATGTAAAGGTAGGAGAGCCAAATAATAAGGCAACATTTGCCTATGATGCAAGTAATGAGAATTGGCATGGACCACGAACAGGATATGTAGAATTACCAAGTGCGAGTCAGTGGAGTAAAGTAACATTGTTACAAGATACTAGACAACTGTTAAATGAAAAAGGAGAGGCAACTACTGGCAATGGTTCTCATACTTTAGAAACATTTACTTACACTGATAAAGTAGCTCGCCTATTAACTGTCCAAGAATTAGAAAATGCTTGTGGAATAACGGTGGGTAGTTATAAAACCGGAGAATTAGACACTTGTGAGTATTTATTGGAAAATACATATTATTCCAAAGGTGATTTAGTAGCTGGCTGGTGGACAGAGTCCGCACGATCTTCCAATTCTCTTTATGGCTGGTATGTGGACGGTCGCTACCGCAACGTGTACGACTATTATGCGAACTATTCGAGCTACTACGGCTTCCGGCCTACCATCGACGTCCCCAAAACAAACATTCTATACTAGAAAAATAAAAACGATAGGAAATACCAATTGTATTTATAAAAAACAATCTTCTAATATTTGAGGTTGATATTGCATAAACTTATTTATATCTTCCTTTTTGACCAATATTTCATAAATTACCTTTTCCCCAAATTCCTTATAAACCACTTTAGAATCACCAAGTAAATAATTTACTTCATCTATCTGGTTATAACTAATCATAATTCTTATTTTTTTACCTAATACTATCTCTTTTACCTTAGCTTTATTTAACACCTCAACACAAGCATTACTATAAGCTCTGACTAGTCCACTAGCTCCCAATTTTATGCCCCCAAAATATCTTACTACAACACATAAAATATGATCCATTTTTCGCTTGTGCAATACATTTAAAATAGGGTTACCTGCTGTACCACTTGGTTCTCCATCATCACTAGCCCTCTCAAAAGAATCAATAATATATCCATAACAATAATGTGTAGCATCATTATACTTTTGTCTAACCTCATCCAAAATATCTTTAACTAAAGAAACATTATCGACCCTATATAGTAACGAAATAAAAGTAGATTTATTAATAATTAATTCATTTTTGACATTATTTGAAATAGTATTCATTAAATCACCTAAAATAATTATATAATAAAGTTAAAATAATAACAAATAATACTACTTTTATGATATACTCCTGACTTTGACAGTTTTAAGAGCAAAATGTCGGTTTTCCCCTTTATTTATAAGGATTTTACCTCATTAAAAAAAT
>CANRBB010000098.1 GCA_947628745.1 uncultured Bacilli bacterium
ACACAGAAGTTAAGACCTTCATCGCCGAAGATAGTGTATGCGAAAATAGGAAATTGCCAAGTTTTTTTGTGCTTTTACAACTTTTTTTAAAAAAATTGTAAACTATTTGTATTTGAGTTGTGTTACTCTTTTTTTTTGGCTATAATAATTATTGGTAGGGTTGGTTGATTTATTTGATGAAATAAATATGCTATGATATTTTGTAAAAGTAATGGACTGACTTTTTAACAATAAAGAAAGAGAGGTGGAGTCGAGCTTAGTCTACTCGGCTTATATTATGAATTATAAAGTTACATCTTTTAATGAACAGGATACTATTGAACTTGCTCAAAATATAGAGTCTGAAAAATTTAAGAATATGGTTATTTGTCTAGATGGAGATTTGGGTAGTGGTAAAACAGTCTTTACTAAGGGTTTTGCCGAAGCCTTAGAGATTGATGAAAGCGTTACATCACCTACTTTTAATATTATAAAAGAATATCATTCTGGTGAAATGCCTCTTTATCATATGGATGTATATCGTCTTGATGGGAAAGTAGATGATTTAGGGTTAGAAGAATATTACAAAAAAGGTGGTATTTGTATTATTGAATGGTCTGAATCCATTATTGATTATTTACCTGAGCATAGGTTGGATATTAGATTTAAAATTATAGGTGAGGAAAAAAGAATATTAACTATTATTCCACATGGCAGAAAATATGAAGAGTTGTGTGAGGCAGTTCTATGAAATGTTTATATATAGATACTTCCTCTAGTTTTTTATATTCTGCTATTGTAGATAATAATAAGTTATTAGCATCAATTAGTAAGGAATTGTTGAATGGACTATCAAAAGAAGCTTTAATACATATTTCTGAAATGTTTAATAAGGCACAATTAAAGCCAAATGATATTGATAAAATAATTGTTGTTAATGGACCTGGTTCTTTTACAGGTATTCGTGTTGGAATAACTATCGCTAAGATATTTGCGTGGGGTTTAAAAAAAGAAATTTCAGTTGTGAATAGTTTAGAAGCTATGTCTTTAGCAAATGTTCGAAATAAATATATTGTTCCGATTATTGATGCACGAAGAAATTATGTTTATGCTGCTATATATAATAATAAAGGAATAGAATTAGTAAAGCCTCAATATATATCTTTGGATGATTTAAAAAAGATTTTAGATAATTATTCTAATTATGTTTTTGTTACTCATGATGTTATTGATATTCAAGGGAAAAAAGTTAAATATTATCCTAACTTTTTAAAGATAGTTAAAAAAGTTTCAAAAAGAGAGAGTATTAATCCTCACTTTGTGAATCCTAGTTATTTAAAATTAACCGAGGCAGAGGAAAAAAATTGTAAATTATGTTAGAAGAAGTTCAAAAAGTTGAATTTAATAAAATTTTATCCACAGAATTTGTGGATAAAGAAATTTCAAATAATCCCTTTGCACATTTTGTTGTGTATAAATTAAATGATTGTGTAGCTGGTTTTGTTTATTATAGCTTGATTTATGATAGAATTGAAATTAATCAGATTGAAGTATTGTGTGATTTTCGAGGTCAAGGTATTGGTTCTAAACTGTTAAAATATATTATTGATACAAATCCTTATGGCATTACTTTAGAAGTTAACAAAAATAACAAGGAAGCCATAGGACTTTATAAAAAGTTTAATTTTAAGACTGTGGCTATTCGTAGGGGTTATTATGATGGTGTTGATGGTTTGCTTATGGAACGAAAATATGAGGTGAAAGATATGTATATATTAGGAATTGAGAGTAGTTGCGATGAAACTAGTTGTTCCATTGTAAAAGATGGTTCTAAGGAAATAGCCACAGTTATTTCTTCACAGATTGATATTCATAAAGATTATGGTGGTGTTGTACCAGAAATCGCTAGCAGGAATCATGTAAAGAATATTACTATTGTGATTGAACAGTGCCTTAATGATGCTGAAATGTCCATGGATGATATAGATGCAATAGCGGTAACTTATGGTCCTGGGTTGATTGGCTCTTTATTAGTAGGTGTTGAAGCTGCTAAAACGTTATCTTTTATATTTAATAAACCACTTATTCCTGTTCATCATATCGCTGGTCATATTTATGCTAATAGTCTAGTAAAAGAAATGAATTTTCCTCTACTTGCTTTAGTTGTTAGTGGTGGTCATACTGAATTAGTGAAGATGTTAGGGCATTATAAGTTTGAGAAGTTGGGAGGAACTTTGGATGATGCTGTGGGAGAATGTTATGATAAAGTAGCACGTGTTATTGGTTTAGAATATCCTGGTGGTCCTAAGGTTGATGTACTTGCTCATAAAGGTAAAGTAACTTATAAACTTCCTGTACCATTGAAGGATGATTCTTATAATTTTTCATTTAGTGGTTTGAAAAGTGCAGTAATTAATTTAGCTCACAATGAAAAACAACGTGGATGTATAATTAGAAAAGAAGATTTAGCGGCTTCTTTTCAGAAAGTTGCGGTAGAGGAGATTGTATCTAAGACTAAAAAGGCATTAGAAAATGAGGAAGTTAAAAATTTAGTTGTAGCTGGTGGTGTAGCAGCTAACAAGGGTTTAAGGGAAGAATTATTAAAGATGGCCAAAGATTTAGACATTGATGTATCTTTTCCTGATATGAAATATTGTACAGATAATGCAGCGATGATTGCGGCGGCTGGATATTACGCTTATCTTGATGGGAGAAAGGCTGACTTATCTTTAAATAGTCAATCCACTGATAAACTATGTTAATAAGGGTTATATTTATTTAAGTAAATATAATTTTTTTTTAGAATAATTTTACGATGTTAGTGGTTATATATAAAAAATTACGTTAAATCAATCTAAAGTGCACAATTAAGTGCAATTGATATGAAAAAGTGTATTTTTAAAAGAAAATGCACAAAT
>CANRBB010000099.1 GCA_947628745.1 uncultured Bacilli bacterium
TAATTATATCATGTAATAAATAATATAATCAATCAAAAAACACTACAAATGTTTTTCACCAATTTTTATTTCTTAAAACAAAAAAGTCTTTAATATTTACATAATTTTTAAAAGACTTTTTATAGAAAATATAATTTTATATTACTAACATTTTTATTTTATTTCGAATAAATATCCAGTCTGGAAAGTAAATATTTGATCATCCTTAAATTTCTCTCTAGTAGCACATGTAGTTTCATAGTCTTTTTTATACATTTTTAACGAATATCTACCTTTGTTGGATTTATAATTTTTTATACTAAAATGAAGCTCCACTATTTCAGTCGTACCTTCGTCTCCATAATTCTTACTACCCCAATTAATAGGTATTGACTGTTCTGGAGAAATATTATTATTACATGTACCAACATACGTGTTGTTTTCCTTCTTCAAACATATATATCTTGGTTCATTATTATGCAACCATGAACCAACCCATCCAGTAAATACTTTAAATTTAATCGTTACAATCAAATTATTCTCATTCTCAGCATCCACATCATATTTTAGTGATTGTACTGTTAAATTGGCATAAGTATCAGTTTGATGGTTTCCTCCAAGCCACCCACTATTGTAGTTGCCATAACAATTTGATCTTGTTATAGCTTGATTACAACTAAGAGTAGTTGAACCACCAGTTGCATCAGCTCCTCCATTATGCATTGTACAATACTTTTTATTCCAAATACTCGTCTCAACCACATTAGGACCACTGGACACGGTAACTTTAAATTGACTACTATTATTTCCTGCTATATCTTTCACAAAAACATAATATGTTCCATCGGCATAACTACTACCCGTCGTAATTTCTTCTGCATCTTTATTACCCCAGTCTTTCCACATAGTTGCACAATCTTCACCACTTTTTCTAACACAGTACTTATAAAGTCCTGAACCATTATTAGTATTATCATGAGCCTTAATAGTTAACTTTTTATTACTTCCAACAGAAACATCATCCACCTTAGGGACAGTATTATCAATTTTCATTTTAGCTTCACAAACGGTACTGTTTCCTGCATTATCTTCTATTGTCCGGCTATCACTATAATCTCCATTTGTAGACGCACTTAACATTTGGATTTCATTAGTTGTTACACAACCTGAGTAATCACCACTATCACTACATTTTAAAAGTGCTTTAATTGGTTTCTCATCACCTGCGTTATACCAACCATTAGTCGGAGAAACTGCTTTTGAATTCTTATCTTTATATGAAATATTACATGTAGGAGCAATCATATCAATTTTTAAATTACTACTACACCTATCACTAATATTTCCAGCTTCATCCTTAATATATCCATAGTAAGTTAAGCCAGATGTAGATTTACCATATGTTGCCTTGGCAGCATCACTAGTAGCTTTAAAACTTTGCGGTAAAGATGAACTAGAATTTGTGACATAATATCCATTAATGGCACTACCCGAATGAGTCCCAGACTCACCAACGGTTATATTTACTGCTTTGTTAAACCAACCCTTGGAATTGGCAACTTGACCACCACTAACAGTTTTAACACTCACAGCACATGTTGGTTTTGTTTTATCTATTTGTACACGAACTGTGTTACAAGAACCTGTATTTCCTGCGTTATCTTTAACAGAACTAAATTGATAATCTTCATTCATATCAGTACTTAACGTTTTAGAAGTACTAGACTTAACACAACCACTATTACTATCTGTACATGTCGCCGTCAATGTTACATCTTGATTAGTCCAACCACTAGTACTAGATTTAACACTACAACTAGGACTAACCGTATCTTTCCAAACAGTTGTATCACAAACAGAACTAACGTTTCCTGCATCATCCTTAACATATCCATACCATTTCGTTCCTGACTTTGTAGTATCATTTCTTTGTAAAGCGGTATTTGCCGAACTATATGTTTTCGTACCAGTATTATTGGTAGTACTAAGATAATATCCCTCTTTAGCTATACCACTGCCACCATCACTACCAGTAACCTTCATAGTAACATCTGATTTATACCAATCATTATCTCCTTCGGTTCCACTTTTAGAAATTTTACATGTTGGTTTAGTAGAATCTATTTTTACTGTTTTAGCTTCACAAGTAGTTTCATTTCCTGCATTATCATAAACTTTTAAATTAACATTGTCACTCATATCTTTAGTATAATTAACTTTATAATTAGTTTGTTTACATCTACTTAATGAATCAGAACAAGCTGCAGCATATGTTACAGTCCCTCCTACAAACCATCCATTGTTTCCTGACTTTCCTCCTGATAAACTTGCAGAACACGTAGGTTTAGTTTTATCTATCTTGTATTCTTTTGACTCTACAGTACAACTTCCTCCTAAGTCATCATTAGCTGTTACTCTATATTTATATGTACCTTCAACATCATAAGAATAATCATAATATCCTGACTGTAATTTATCATTTACTAACGTTGTCAACTTACTACTATCAGTTCTAACTATTTCTAACTTATAAGTACTTATTCCTCCTGTTGCTTTTATAGTAGTCTTTATAGCTTTATTAACCCACGTATTATAAGTATAATTATTATTTATAAACTCTACATCCCTTGAACAATTTAAAGTAAATTTTAATGTAGCATTTTTTGATTCACCCTCTGCCAATTGTCCATTCGCATTATATGCATATCCTCTTACTTTATAAGTACCTGTTGCATCTAATGTAATAGTTTCTTCTCTTTCTGTTTTTGTTTGATCTTTATATGTTTTCCATCCTGTATCATAAAATACTCTATTATTATCATTTACTTTATATATTACATATCTATAACTAGCTATACCACTCTTTTCAGAATCAACAACACTACTATCATATGTTATTGTCATTTTTA
>CANRBB010000100.1 GCA_947628745.1 uncultured Bacilli bacterium
ATTTAAAAACTGCAATTCTTAATGATGTAACATTTGTAGAAGATAATGAATACAATGAATATTTAGAGGAAATTAATAAGGGGTTTCAAAAAGTATTAAAAAAATAGAAACCCTATTTTTTTGATAAATCTTATATTTAATAAAATTTATAAATTAAAAATAATATAATAAACTTTATTTTTAACATAATTAATTTTTTCATTGGTATAAAAAAGTTAAATACCGAAGTCGAAAAATAATCTGTCTAAAATATGTTATATAGGTATATATTATGTAAGTTTTAGAGGCTTTTTAATATAATATATTGAAAGGAGAGTTTGTTATATGTATGGATATCAACCACCTTTTTATGGCTATCCAGTAGCTTATAGTAATAATAATGATAATAATGGTTCAGGCTGGATCTGGGCAATTATAATTGTATTATTTGTTATCTTTTTCCTTTTCTTTGGTGGCTATAATAACAACTGCAATAGAGGTAACGGAAATTATTAAAAAGTTCACTCTCCCTAATACAATAGCTATTTTCAAAAAAATTCATCTTTCTTTTAAGATGAATTTTACTCTTTAATTTCAAAATCTTGTATACTATTATCTTCACTAACAATCTTAGTAATTGCTTCTTCGGCTGCCTTTAATTTTGCATCACATTTTTTAGCCAATATCATAGCTTCATTAAATTGATTTATCGCATCATCTAATAAAACTTCTCCACTTTCTAACTTTTTTACAATTTCTTCTAACTTACTAAGATTTTCTTCAAAAGATAATTCTTTTTTTTCCGCCATATTAACCACACATTCCTTTCACTTTATTCAAGTAACAATAAAAATAATTAGTTACAAACTATCCTATTTAACTTTACTTTTTATGTCCTGACATTCAAATCTATATACTTGTTTTACTTTAGGATATTTTTCCTTATCTACTTTTCCTAAAAACATTTTTAAAGGTCTAACATATAGTGAACCATCTCCATATAAACGCCTATATATAACTACTGTCTGTAACGTTTCACTATCCGTTGCTACATCTTCAACCAAATAATAATCCCCCTTAAAATGCTTATATATTCCATGTATCTTTAACTCTTGCATTTATCTAAAACCTCCGTCACTATATCTCCATCCTGTAAAGAAATAGTTACATGTTCTCCTATATTGATATAATCTAGACTAGTTACAGCTTTATTCTCACTCTTAACAATCGCATATCCTCTTTTCAAAGTATTAAGTGGACTAAGTGTCTCTACTTTAGCAATTAATTGAAGATAATTATTAACTTTATTTTCTATAATTTTACTAGGTTCCTTTAAAATATAACTAGCTTTTACTTTTTCGTATTCTCTTTGCTTTATACTAACTAAATTAAGTGTATTAAACTTTAATCTATCTATTAAAGCATCAAACATTAATTCTTTTTCCTGATATATTGCTACTGGATTATTAAAGATATATCTCTTTCTAATTTCATCTAGCTTTTGTCTATCTAGTTTTAATTTATTTTGGATTACTTTATTTAATCTAATCTTTAATTGTCCTAAATAATTAATGACATCTTGTTTTTGTGGAACAGCAAGTTCTGCAGCTCCCGTTGGTGTTGGCGCACGCATGTCTGCGACAAAGTCGGCTATTGTAAAATCAATCTCATGACCCACTGCACTAATAACAGGAATACTACAA
This sequence comes from uncultured Bacilli bacterium, assembly GCA_947628745.1. Lineage (GTDB taxonomy): Bacteria > Bacillota_I > Bacilli_A > RF39 > UBA660 > CAG-417. The sequence goes on from CANRBB010000100.1 coordinate 1,683, forward strand.
TCATATATTGCTCTTGCTACCACTTCTTCATTGAAAGCCCAGAGGTCTTCAATACTTCCTCCCCCACGACCTACAATTAAAGTATCCAAATCATATTCCTCAGCTTTTCTAATTTGCTTTACAATATCATCCTTCGCAAACTCTCCCTGTACCAGTGCTGGAAATAATAATATTTCAGTAAGGGGCCATCTCCTTTTAATAGTTGAAATTATATCTCTAATAGCTGCCCCCGTAGGTGCTGTAATAACCCCAACTTTCTTAGGAATTTTAGGTATCTTTTTTTTATGTTCAGTTTTAAATAAGCCTTCTTCCTCCAACTTTTTCTTTAACTGCTCATAAGCTATATATAAATTACCAACGCCATCTTCTAACATTTCATTAACATAAATTTGGTAACCACCATTTGCTTCATACACACTAACTTTCCCCGTCACCAAAACTTTCATACCATCTTGTGGTATAAATTTTATTTTACTAGCTTGAGATGAAAACATAACGGCATTAATTCGTGACGCTTCGTCTTTCAAAGTAAAGTAAAAATGCCCCCTCGAATGAGCTTTAAAGTTTGATATTTCCCCTTTCAAAAATACTTGCTCTAAATTAGGATCATTGTCAATCTTATATTTTAAATATCTCGTTAACTGTACAACAGTAATATATTTATCTTCCATCAACAACCTCATTATGATAAATACTATCTAAAACACCATTTATCATCTTAGTTACGGCTTCATCACTATACTTTTTAGATAACTCCAAAGCCTCATTAATCGCAACTACACAAGGAATATCAGTATATATTAATTCATATATTCCAATAGCTATTATTGCTTTATCCACTTTATTAAATCTATCTATCTTCCAATCAACTAAATATTTATCAGCAAGTTTATCAATCTCTTTTTGTTTATCAATAATGCCTTTTACTAAAGTAGTTACAAACTCATTTTCTACTTCTAATTGTTCATGAATAATCTGATCTACATCATATTCTAATTTAGTAGGTTGCATAATATATACTTGGTATAAACACTTCATTACTACTTCTCTTAATTCACTTCTATTTTTCATAACTAACCACCTAACTAATTTTATCATATAGACAAAAAAAAGTCATCCACGACTTTTATTTATTTTAAAATCACAAATAAGCACATTCCATAATCT
>CANRBB010000101.1 GCA_947628745.1 uncultured Bacilli bacterium
TTTTTTCTAGTATTGGAACGTAAATGGTTACTACCCATACATAAAAAAGGTTAATTTTTTAAGAAAATTCTAAAATACGATAAATATGATTAGACGTTTTCAATCAGTAGTGCATTACTTTACTTTTCTTAATATAAAATAAAAGATATTCTCTTTTACTTTTTCTAGAAGAATCTCCCCATATAGAAATATTACAAGGACACAAAAAATATAATATAAGGACATTTCCCAAAATTTACCTTTTTTAATGTTATAATCAAATTATCAAAATTATGTAAGGAGAAGTTGTGGCCTTATGAAGATTGTAGTTATTGAAAATAATAATGTCTTTAATATGCAAATATGTAAATATATTAATCAAGTTTTAATAGAAAATAACAAAGATTATGATGTAGTATCATTTTTGGATTATAATAATCAATTAAACATTATGATTCACGATAGAGAAATTAAAATCTATGTCGTTGACTTAAAATTAGGTAAATATTCTGCCTATGACGTATGTAGACAAATAAGAGAATCAGCATATGATTGGAATAGTATTATCATAATCTCTTCTTTTCACAATGCAAAAGAGGATTTTATTTCTATGCGATTAGCTATTTTTACTTATCTATCAAAAAAAATTAATTTTGAACAAAATCTCAAAGAATCAGTATTAGCTGCTATTAACATTTTGGAAAAAACGAAATTTTTATCCATTAATAAAAATTGTAAAATATCTATAAATGATATATGTTACATTTTAAAAGAAAAAAATAGTAAATACTGTTTTATCCAAACTCTAAATGATGATTACAGAATACGAAAATCACTGAAATCACTCGAAGAGGAGTTGAGATTAACAAGGAAAAAAAATTACCTTCTAATAAATGAAAACAATGTAGTTTGTAGTGATAAGAATAAAATTTTATTTCAAAATAATATAGAAATAAATTTATAATAATTATCTAACATTAAAACATATTGTCTCAAAAGAAATGATTCTATGTATAAAGAACTAGTACTCAATTTACATAGACTAATTGCTTACCATAACATATCATAGTAACATAACAAGAATTTTCTGCAAACTCCTTATTTTTACTCGAATCTTCTTTAGCGTGTACCATATTGCCAATGACAATCTCTTAACCGTCTAAATATATTATTTTAACATCTAATGTGTCTTTGACAAAAAGAAAAATTTCTCAATTTATTATAATTCTGCTAGTATTCTTTGTAGTAATCACCTCACCATTTAGATAATAAAAACGTACTTTTATCAAGCCGCTTTCCATTTTTACGAAAATTGAGTTTAGTATTAATTTTCCATAACTATATTACGTATTTTTTTACTCAAAATCTTTAGTAAGAAATTTATCTAGTAAACCTCCATTGTTTAAAATAGGAACATTTTCCTTCTTCATTTAGAGATATTTGAAAAATACCATCAATATCTTGTTTGATATTCGTTTTTGTCATTGTTCTTGTCATTTGTCAATTAATAATACAAACATTTTCATCAAAAGATATAATTTCATATTTATAATTGATATCTTTTTGATTTTCTTCTACTACATTCCATAAATTTACAATTTCTTCAAAGTTTTTACAAGGTTCATCAATTGGATTTTCATAATACTTAACATCTTTACTTAACGTTTCTAATGTTCTTCTCCAATCTAATTGTTTCCAAGATTCCATAAAATTTTTTGTCCAAATATCATATTTTTCTTTCATTTTTCTTATTCCTTTTATATTTCTATTATTGTTATTTGCTCATACCTATTAATTTGATAATCTATATCAATTTGTAGGTATATTATATATAATAAATACATCCCTTAAATTCAATTTTTTTAAAATTCGAACTATAAGTAGTCCGAGTCTAGTATCAATCTGGTGCCCTAAAGGAAGGAGTACAACAACTTTGTTATCTTTTCTACACCCTATTATTCTATAACAAAAAATTATTGTTGATTTTATATATATTGGTGCGCATTTTTCAATAAATAATTTTTCATTATTCAAAAAATAACCATTTTAATCTATTTATTTAATTTTCTATTTTCATCTATTGAATATGATGCAACTTGACAATTACCTAGCACTAAACCTGCTTCAACAAGGGATCCTTTTGGTATATTATCATTAAAATAACAAGCAACAGGAATACTTATACCACCATGTGCAACTACTAATATATTTTTACTATGATATTTTTTTATAATATCATTTAAAAAATTATAAACTCTTTGAAAAAATACTTGTATATTTTCAGCACTCTGAAATTGCATATTTTCATAATAATTCCAATAACCTTGAAAATCAAAATCTTTTGTTTCCATTCCTTCAAATTCTCCAAAATCTCTTTCAATAATTCTATCATCATAAATTATTGGAATATTTCTGTTTGTATTTATTACTTCTGCTGTTTGCCTTGCTCTCATTAAAGGAGAACATATAATTAAATCAATATCAATGTCAATTAATTTCTTTCTTGTTTCTTCTGCTTGCTTCAAACCATTTTGATTTAATGGTTCGTCACATCTACCCATAACTTTCTTTTGTACATTTCAATCAGTTTGACCATGCCTTGTTATATAAATCATATTTATACCTCCAGTCAATAAAATTAATCAGTAACGACAATTTTTTATCAAATTAACATTTACTAATTGTGTCAATTAGCAAGTGTGTTTTCTAAATTGTCAAAATTTAATATAAAAACATTGTATCAAAAACATTTGTTTGATATAATTTTCATAGGGAATATTAGTTGTTGAGTGTCTACCAAATCTCTTATAGAGAGGAGGTTTGATAA
>CANRBB010000102.1 GCA_947628745.1 uncultured Bacilli bacterium
TAAAAATCTCTCAATTCCTTATAAACAAAGGGTTTGGGAGATTTTACTCTTTCAAAACTGATAAATTCAAGATTATACGTAACTTCCTAGCAAATGTCAATGATAATTGCTAAAAATATTTCGACATTGTGATAACAACATTTTTAGCGTATAATTGTATTGAATAAAATTAGGAGGCTAACTATGAAGGAAGAATTAAATTTAGAGGTTGCTTGGGATAAAACATTTTCTAAAAGCGACAAAGTAAATCACAAGAAAGTAACTTTTCATAATCGTTATGGAATAACCATTGTTGCTGACATGTATGAGCCTATTAATTATGAGGGTAAATTATCAGCAATCAGTGTGTGTGGACCTTTTGGAGCTGTCAAGGAACAAGCAAGTGGTCTATATGCTCAATGCCTTGCCGAAAGGGGTTTTTTGACTATAGCATTTGATCCATCCTTTACGGGAGAATCACGTGGGGAACCAAGATATATGGCTAGTCCTGATATAAATACCGAGGACTTTCAAGCGTCTATTGATTACCTATCTACTTTAGACAATGTTGATCCTGAAAGAATTGGTATTGTTGGTATTTGTGGTTGGGGTGGCATGGCACTTAATGTTGCAGCTCTTGATACAAGAATAAAAGCATCAGTTATCTCTACCATGTATGATATGTCTAGGGTAAATGCTAATGGTTATTTTGATGATGCAGATAATGAAGAAGCGAGATATAAATTGAAAGAGTCACTTAATCAGCAAAGAATAATAGATTATAAAAACGGAAATTATGAACTTGGTGGGGGCTGCTTAGATTTACCTGTTGCAGAGGACGTGCCTTTTTATGTTAAAGATTATAGTGAATATTATAAGGGTAGAGCCTATCACAAGAGGAGCTTAAATTCTAATGGTGGATGGAATAAAATAGGATGTATGTCTTTTATAAATCAACCTATCTTATGTTATAGTAATGAAATTAGGAGTGCTGTTTTAATAATACATGGTGAAAAAGCACATTCTTGTTATTTCAGTCGCGATGCTTATAAAGATATGATAACAAATAGCAATTATACTAGTAATAAAGAATTAATGCTAATTCCTAACGCTGTTCATACGGATTTATATGATAATAAAAAAATTATTCCCTTTGACAAGATAGAAAAATTTTTTAGGGATAATTTAAAATAAATGATAAAAATATGTATTGTATTATAGTTTTTTACTAGTGATATAGAGTATTAAATAGTATTAATATAAAAATATAATTAGGTAAGTAGGTGACTTATGAGTAGCAAAATCATACATAATTTATTGATAATTATTTCTTTATTTATGCTTACTGGATGTTCTTGCGAGTTTTTGCAAAATAAAAATGTCGATAAACAAGACACTATGGATAATCAAAAGAAGAAAAATGATGATAAAATTATACGAGGTGATGATGAGATGAATAATAATGAATTTGTATCTAAAATTTATGTTACTATAAACGAAAAGAAATATTCCTTGATATTGGAAGATAATGCTACTACACGAGAATTATTTAATAATTTGCCTATAAATTTTGATATGAAAGAATTAAATGGTAATGAAAAATATATTTATATGAAGGACCACTATACTACCAATTCATCAAATCCTAAACACATTAGTAAGGGTGATGTAATGCTATATGGTAGTAACTGCTTAGTTATATTTTACAAAAGTTTTGATACATCATACAGTTATACAAGGCTGGGACATATTGATAATTTAGAAGATTTGAGTAGTGATGATATTACAGTGAAGTTTGAAAAATAATTTTTATAGTAGTAAATAATACGAATAGTCTTAGGTTAATATCTTAATTTAAATCAAAAAAAATTCTTTTAGGGCACATAGTAGCTTAAAAGAATTTTTTAGTTTCATTTTATAGTATATAGATAGCTCATTTGCTAATACAAGATGTTAGACTTCACGACGTCGATTGCGGGTCGGAGCCCATGGTTGGTGGCAATATTAGCATAGATGTCACCCACGTATCGATAGATGCCGAGCACACTCCAGACGCGGTAGGAACGATCCGCGCGTGTGCTTTCCAACCACCAATGTTTTAGTGTTGTATCTGAATACCAGGTATTTTCTAGTAAATATTCACAAGTATCTAGTTCTCCTACTTTCCACGTACCAGCAGTTATACCACAAGCCTTATTTACTTCTTGAACAGTTAATAATCTAGCTGCTCTATCAGTATAAGTAAATGTTCCTAGAGTGCCACCAGTAGTGGTATTTCTTGCACTTTCATTTAGTAGTTGTCTTGTTTCATTTAATAATGTTACTTTGCTCCACTGACTGGTACTTGGTAACTGAACATATCCAGTTACAGGTCCATGCCAATTTTCGTTACTGGCATCATATGCAAATGTTGCTTTATTATCAGGAACTCCAGCCTTTACATTATTATAATAAATTAAGGTGGCATAATCACTATTAAATGATTTAGTAGTTGTATCGTAATAATCACTTACATAATAAAATCTTTCTGTATTACTATTATAAACTCCATCTCCATCTACATCGCAGTCAAAAGCATCTCCTGATTTTAGTTCACCATTTGTTGTACTCTTGTTACCATATGTCATAGTCTCCCCTACACTATATATTTCATCACACGGATGATATTCTTCTGTTTTATGATCTTTACATATTTCTGTGTGTAAAGTTTCAACATTGGCTCTTTTGCACAATTTAACTTCTGTTTCTTCTTCTGTTCCATCAGTTTGTACATATTCTACACTAAATTCCATAGA